>JAPZAN010000254.1 GCA_027460605.1 Candidatus Methanoperedens sp. | reverse complement strand
AGGATAATATGAGCCAAAAAATAATAGATGCTTTGAATAAAGACCGTGAAGATGAGCTTAGCGCCATCATACAGTATATGAAACATCATTATGAGGGGGAAGGGATGGAAAGCCCTGCAATTCTGGAAATATTCAAATCAACAGCCAAGGATGAAATGAAGCATGCCGAGAAGCTCGGGGAGCGCATCGTTTACCTTGGAGGAACGCCGACAAAGAAAACATCCCCTATCATTGAAGGGGGCGACCTTGAGAAAATGGTCAAGGACGACCTTGCAAAAGAGAACGGCGCCATCAAACAGTATAAAGAGCATATCAAACTCGCAATTCAGGAGAATGACCCGACCACGAGGCTCATGCTCGAAGAAATCCTCTCGGACGAAGAGGGACATGCAGATACGTGGGAGACCACACTCGGGATAAAGTAATAAATATGTTTGGAAGAGATACGCAACTTGTAGACTGCAGGGAAGCGATGGGACTCGGGCGCGGGGGAGGACTTGCCCAGCGCGGGACACTTTCCGAAGCCGCAAGACCCGATGTCGTTGCCATTGCCATGACCCCGGGGAGGCGGCACATCACCAAACCGGTTTGCGAGATAACCCAGGGACTGCGCAGGGAAGGAGTCCAGGTCAGCGTTCTTGTGCTTGAAGCCGGGGCCGGTATCCCGATGGATGATGTCGGCGGGTCCGGGGGACGTTCAAAGGGCTATGGAGCCAATTTCGGGATAACGGCAAAAGAAATAGAACAGATAGCAAGGCACAAACTTGTGTTATTGCATATGGGCAATGTCAATTCCCATATAATTTTGAAAACGAAGAAAATCCTGAAGTACGTCAATATTCCGGCTGTCGTAGCCTGTGAATATCCCATTGATTTTGAGGATTTTGCAAAAGCCGGTATCAAGACAAAATACATAAAACCAAAAAATCCTGAAACCGAAGGCACTGTAGTTGCGATAGTCAGCGGAATTACAAGGGGGGAGACCTGTTCAAGGATTAAACTCAATGAACTGGCAAAGGAAATACGGTATATAGTGAGCCAGAGGAAAGAAGAGTCCCATGCGGTCAGAAGCGATTTACTGATAAGCGAAGGATTAATGGCAAGTGAAGGAGAGTGAATGATTTGAAATGCTACATATGCGCTAAAATGGGAAAGGATACAGACTCAGTGGCTGCATGTATCGTGTGCGGAATGGGAGTATGCATGGAGCATGCCATCTATGAACAAACCCCTGTCTGGAAAGGCGATTACCCTGTCAGGCTTGAGAAGGATATTGAAAACATGAAGCGGATATTGTGCCAGCCGTGCCATGAAGCGCTTAAGGAGAACTGGTGATATTATGCTGAGATGTTATGAATGCGCGCTAAAGGATGACCTGTCAAGGTTTTGAAGAAAGGTTTACCGAGATTTGTATGCAGCGACTGCGGCAATATTCTGGTGCCGGGAGCCTGTGAATAAAAGAGCATGGCATGTTCGAGGTCAGGTTTCATGGAAGGGGCGGGCAGGGCGCTGTTATGGCTGCCCAGGCTCTTGCAGAAGCTGCGGTAATTGAAGGAAATTATGCCGTCGCTTTCCCGTTTTTCGGGGCTGAAAGACGTGGCGCCCCGGTTCTTGCCTTCACAAGGATAGATGCTAAAAAAATATACAGCAAGACACAGGTTTATTCACCCGACTGCGTGGTTGTACTTGATGATTCGCTTCTCGATACCATCGATGTAGTAGCAGGGTTAAAACCCGGCGGGTCTGTGGTCATAAATTCCAGGGATAAACCAGAAGATATAGACCTGGGAATAAGCGTCAAGACAGCAGCCGTGGATGCGACCTCGGTAGCGCTTGAAATCCTGAAAGCCCCGATAACAAACACGGCTATCCTCGGAGCTTTTGCAAAAGCCACCGGGATTATTAAGCTTGAATCCCTGGAAGAAGCCATCAAGAGAAGGTTTGGCGAGAAACTCGGTGAAAAGGTGGCGGAGCGAAATTCCCTTGCCGCAAGGACTGCTTACGGAAAGACCGTTATCGGGAAAAGTAAAGGGATAAAGAAACTTGAACCCAAAAAACAGTGGCTTCCGACGTACCAGGAACTTCCGGCAGGCGGCTCTCTCGTTGAAGGGAAAACAGATGCGGGTCTTATCGGTCCCGGGAGTTTTATCGAGAACAAGGTCATGGGCTGGGCGACATTCCGCCCGGTGCGGGACAGGGAAAAATGCACCATGTGTCTTTTGTGCTGGTTTTACTGCCCCGAAGGAACAATTGTGCGTATCTCGGACAGGGGCGACCTCATGACCAATTATGATTATTGCAAAGGCTGCGGAGTATGCGCCAACGAATGCCCGGTTGACGCGATAAAAATGGTGAGGGCGAGGGTGTAAGAGCATGAAAAAAGTAATCACTGGCGACCATGCCGTTGCGCTGGGAGCGAAGCTATGCCGTGTGGACGTGGTGCCCGCATACCCGATTACGCCGCAAACGCTTATTATCGAGCATATAGCTGATTTTGTGAATGACGGGGAAATGGATGCAAAGTTCCTGACCATGGAATCCGAACACAGCGTGATGAGCGCGGCAGCCGCAGCGTCGGCAGCGGGCGCAAGGGTATTCACAGCGACATCTTCGCAAGGATTGGCTTTCATGTACGAAATGCTCTATGCAACCGCGCCCATGCGTCTTCCCATAGTGATGGCAAATGCCAATCGCACGCTTGCGGCTCCTCCCGGTATATGGTGCGAATACAATGATTCCATGGGGGTGAGGGATTCGGGCTGGCTCCAGGTATATGTGGAGGACAACCAGGAAGCTCTTGACATGGTCATCCAGTCGTTTCGGATTGCAGAGGATAAACGCGTACTGCTTCCCGTAATGCCGTGTCTTGATGGTTTCGTGCTCACGCACACGGTCGAACCTGTGGATGTACCGCAGCAGGAGGATGTAGATTCTTTTCTGTCTCCTTACGCACCCGATATTATGCTTGATCCCGCAAGACCCACGATGATAGGGATTTTCATGCCTGCCGAGTACATAATGGAATTGCGCCGCCAGACTATGGGCGCTGTAGAATCGGCAAAAAAAGTTATCGGGGAAATAAACGATGAGTTTGCAAAGGTTTTTGGAAGAAATTATGGGGGGATGATTGATACTTACATGATGGAGGATGCAGAAGTGGCGCTGGTCACAATGGGCACAGTTACAAGCACTTCGCGCGAAGTGGTGGACGAACTCCGAAAAGTCGGCAAGAAAGTCGGGCTTGTGAAATTGAGATTCTTCAGGCCGTTCCCGGTTGATGAATTAAGGAAAGCATTGTCCGGCGTGAGCGCGGTTGGGGTTTTTGACCGCTCGATATCCTATCACGGCGGAGGACCTGCATTTAACGAGATTCAGTCGGCGCTTTACGGTATGACCATGCCCGTTGTCAATCATCTTGCGGGTATCGGGGGACGGGATGTGACAAGAGAGCAGATAATAAAAATGTTTGAGATTACGATTAAAGCTGGGAAAGGTGAAAAAGTGAACACAATAAACTGGCACAATACGCGGGGTGAGACAGTATGATTACAATAAAGGACCTGCCTGATGAAAACCTTTTCACGGCAGGACATACCGCATGCCCCGGGTGCGGCGTGGCGATGTCCATCCGCAATGCTATTCGTGTACTGGGAAAAGATACTTCAGTATATGTCCCTGCAAGCTGCGCTGTGGTTTTCGGAACCACTTTTCCTTATGGCGCATGGAAAGTGCCTTTCTTCCATACCGCATTTGAGAATACGGGCGCCTGCCTGACAGGTATGCAGGCTGCTTTTGAGAAAAAAGGAAAAAAGGTCACAGCTGTAGGGTTTGCAGGCGACGGCGGGACATACGACATCGGTTTGCAGAGCATGTCGGGAGCTGCGGAGCGCAATGACGATGTCATTTATATCTGCCTTGACAACGAGGCGTATATGAACACAGGCATACAGCGAAGCGGAGGGACGCCTTTTGGCGCATGGACCACGACCACGCCCGTTGGAACAAAAGTCCAGGGAAACAGGCGATTTAAGAAAAATCTCGGCGAAATCGTGACAGCCCATGAGATACCGTACTATGCCACCCTGTCAATCGGGCATCCTCTTGATTTCATAAGGAAAGTTGAGAAGGCAAAAAATATCAAAGGATTCCGTTTTCTACATATGTTCACGCCGTGCATCCCGGGCTGGAAAATGGACCCGGCAAAGACTGTTGAAGTCACAAAGCGCGCGGTTGAAAGCGGGATGTGGACTTTGTATGAAGTCGAGAACGGCGAGAAAAAAATCACATACAAGCCAGGCAAAATGAAATCTGTCCGGGATTATTTGATGATGCAGGGGCGATTCCGCCACATGAGCGATGAAGATATTAAGAAGCTCCAGATGTGGGTATGCAAGAAATGGAACCTGTATTATAAGGAGAAAGGCTCGCCTGAGATTTGCGAAATAGCCCCGCCAGAAGAACATCATGCTGTTACCGAGGAACACAGGGAGATGCACGGACCATGACGAAGAAAATCAAACCTAAACTTTACACACTCAGCACATGCGTGCACTGCAAAGCAACGAAGCGATTTTTAAAGGAAAACGGGATTGAATTTGATTATGTGGATGTGGATAAATTAGACGGCAGGGAAAAGGATGAGGTTTGCGATGAAATAATACAACTGAGCGGAAGCTTGCGGTTCCCGACCATTGTAGTTGGCAATAAAGTAATTGTAGGGTTCTATGAGGATAAGTTGAGAGAGGCGCTGGGGTTATGAGAACCTATGAAATCAGTTTCTGTCGAGATATTCACTGATAGTTTTTAACATCCTGGGATTTATGCTGATGCATGATATATGATGTCTTTCCAAAAAGCCATCTTTAATCAAATCATCAATAGCTTTTTGCACCACATCGCCGCCGATTTTTTTAACTTTTACATCCTGACGATTGACATAGTTCATTCCCACCATTGTTTTATTGAGGAAGCGCCTGAGGATATGCTTCTTGACGATTTCGATTTTTTCTTTTTGCATTCGAAGAGTTTACATATAGTTTAAAGACTATAAAGCTTTCGATTTAAAGAGTAGATTTATATACTATACGGTATGTAACGGTATGTAACGGTAACGATACCGTACAATAGCAATAAATCTTCATCCGAATCAGGTATCATTATGTCCCTTGAAAAAATCTTCACAGGCTCTGCAACCGCCAAAATACTAGATGTCCTCTGGGAATACCAGGATATCGACATCACTCTCACAGATATCGCGGATGAGGCGGGTATCCATTACACAACTCTCATGAAAGCCTTGCCATTATTGGAAGAACTCAGCCTTGTCACAATGACGCGGCAGGTAGGCAATGCCAAGCTATACCAGATAAACAAGGATGATATAGTGGTAAAAAGGCTTATAAAATTCCTGAATGAATTGAATTTACGTTTAGCAGAACGGGAAGCCGCTAAACAGGGAATGCCTATTCATAAGAACGAAATGATACTGGCATGAAAAATACATGTATTATAGTCAAGTTCATAAAAAAGAAAATCTGACAGGATTAACAGGATGAACTGGATTTTGTAATATTTTATCCTGTCAATCCTGTTATCCCGTCCGAAAAAATTGCTTAAATGATATGCATAAAATTATGTAGATTTAAGAACCATGCTATAACTGAGAGGTCAATGTGTTATGAGAACTGTTGCTGAAATGTTCGCTGAAATGAAAAAGCTCGCTGACGAGGACGGCTACCAGTTCAACCCGAATAAGGATGAGCTTGATGACATCCTTCAGGGGCTGTGGGATAACGAGCATCGTTATGGTTATCCATCATGCCCGTGCAGGATTGCAAGCGGTGTGCTTGCTGATGACATGGACATCATCTGCCCGTGCAACTACAGGGACGCCGATATTGAAGAGTACGGCTGCTGCCTGTGTACGCTGTATGTGAATGATGATTGGATTTCAGGAAGGAAGCCGCATGACCCTATCCCCGAGCGGCGTCCGCAGGAGTATTACGAGAAGGGTTATCCGGGTATAATGGAACAGAAAGGAGCAGGAGGAAAAGAAATGGCTGATGTTTACAGGTGTACTGTGTGTGGTTATCTCTGTGCAAGGGATGAGCCGCCTGACCTTTGCCCGATTTGCAGGGCGAAGAAGGAAAGGTTTGAGAAGTTTGAGATGAAGTGAAGATGCAGGAAATATTGTTTTTACGATTATTGCATGTGTAAATAAAAATAATATGGAATTGTCAGGATAACGCTACATACAGGCCTCGTACATCGTACGGGGTTTGTGACTGAACGCATGCGTTCAGCCTCATGCTCCCAAAGGCGAGAGGAAGCCAGAAGAACCTCATTCAAGAGCTTAAAATAGGCGCCCATCAAGAAAATACAGCTCAAAAACGATTAAGAACTACATTCACTAGAATGGGGAATTCTTATATATACGTGAGTAATATTTAATGAAAAGGGAATTGGCGTTCAGGCAAAAAGAAGTATATACGAATCGAGTTCGGATATGCTCCCAAAATGGAAGGATATACTAACAGAATTCGGATATGAAAGAGTTAGGTGACATTTTGCTTGGCGAATTGAAAGGAGGTAAATAAAATGGCAAACAAGAGTGGGCAAAAGAAGTGGACCAAAGTTGAGATCAAAAAGCATGTTGAGAGAATTCAAAAGGTGATTGAGGAGCAGAAGCGCCTCGTGAAGAAGGGCGAGAGCTTTACCGCAGTCACGCCGGAGGACATCGAGAGGAAGCTCAAGCGTGTCTTCTCTCCGATGATCGTGTCGCAAACTGGGAGCTGGACCAGCCCGACGGTGCCCGGAGGGACAATCAGCTATAATGTTGGCATCTACAACCCAGACCCAACGCAGGCCATCTGGCTGTTCGCGCACGTTTGGGTCGGCTCTGGCAACGTCGATCCGACGGTCGGCACATTTCTGCTGAACGTCGATACTCGTTTTCCCCGCCTGACGCAGCCGATGTTTGCGGGACTGACGCTGGCTGCTGGTGCCTCGACGGTGCTTAGCTTCTCTCTGAAGGTACCATCTACGGTTGAGAAAACGAGCTACCTTGGAAACTGTTGTCTGATGCAGTTCAATTGGCACGATGTTGGGAAGTATCTTGACCGTGGTGTCTTCGTATTCACCGTCGTGTAAGGGCAATAGGGAATTCAAAGTGAGAAGGCTTTAAACTGACACCAAGCAAAACGGTCGCCTAACACAGGGTTGCCGACTTCGGCAACCCAAGACCGCTATCCAAAATTGGCAAACGCCAGAGGTCAACATTAAATCCTACAACTTTGATTTGTATACCTGCGCTTGGATTGAAAAACTGAATTCAGCGAACTGATGGGAATCTCAAAGCCCTGAGCATCCTCTCTGATGCATCGGAATTCATTCTAGTGTCGTGCTACAACTTTCATTCCTGGTCCGACTGCGCCACAGTTTTTAACCTCTTCACTCCATCAATTTCCCTGATAATTTCCACAACTTTCTCAGGCACAAAATGCTCCCATTTATCCCCATCAAGCATCCTCCGCCTTATCTCCGTCCCAGAATAGCTGTTTCGTTTAAAGAGGGGCGACTGCTTTACCTCAATCCCTGCTTCACTCAAAAGTTCTATAACAAGGGGATTGTTTGTATAAGCAATTTCAAATGGCGGCACCATAGATTTCACATGCGATACCCAGAGGGAATTTCGCTGTATATCCTCTATTGGTATGACATAATGTTTTATATCGAATTCCATAAGGGCGCTTGTAACCATGAGCACACGTTCGCCTGCCGTGAAAGGATTCTCTATCTCATGGCTTTTCTGGGCGCTCCCGATGCCAACTATGATTTCATCTACTTCCTGTGCAATCTTTTTTAAAACCTGGTGATGCCCCAGATGGTATGGCTGGAATCTTCCGAGATAAAGCCCGCGGCTCATATTATTCAGCCGGCTTTGCAGGCTTCTCAGCCTGGGGTTTTTCAGCTGGGGGCGGTGGTGGCGGCGGGATTTTCGCAATCTTCTCCGCGCCCCATGGTCTTACGGGTGAATCGCGGCTCCAGATTTCTTTCATAAATGCGCGCCAGTCCCATTTATTGTGCTTGTGCTTCATCCCGGCCAGTTTCTTAACAATTTCCAGGTTTATGGGCTTGTCCGTCCACTCGATATCACCGACTTTATTCAGGTATTTTTCACCGGTCTCTGTCCTTACGAATACGGTGCTCCATCCGTCGTCTGAGCCGACCGAGCCCACGGAAATATCGGCATAATATGAAGTATAATCCTGGCAGTAATGACATCCTTTCCGGGCGAGCGGGGCGACATCTTTTATTGGAACTTCTTTTGTTTCCTTGGTAGTCTCGACGATGAAATTGCCTTTATGGAAGTTCATCTTCACAACATCCCTGATATCCACGCCCATGATGTTGGGTATCATCTCTCCAAACATTATCTGTTCCGAGAAACTTTCCATGCAGATAAGACCGATTATCAATTCTATCCTGTCAAAATTTTCACGGAAAAGCGAGGAGCCGTGCACCTGGCAGGGGACTCCCACGATTGCTACTTTCTTGTATTTTTTAAGCCCGTGTTGATATGTGTCAGCATAAGCGCGCTGGATATCCCTCATGCTCGCCACGACAGGCTGGTAGGTGTATTTGGTCCCCGCTGCTTTTGTCACATCTTCGGGGCTTGTGAACATCACCACTTTTGTTTCCCATTTCTCATTTCTTACCACGCCCAGGGCGCAGTCAATCTCTCCCAGTTCAAGCAATGATTTCAATATCTGTGAGACCACGGCGCCGTCCTGTCCGTGGAGTGTTCTGCTCTTTCCTGCTTTCATCGTCCTTATGTTATTAAATTCATCTACAGGGAAACCATCCAGTATCGGGCATACCCGTTCGCATGCATAACATTGCACGCAAGGGTTAACTTCTGTATTGAAAGGATTGACACCCTGGAAAAGAGCTTCTGTTGTTAGCTCCATTTTATTGTAGTTGTTCTTTTCCTTTGAGATGTCAACGGGTTCTTTACGCACTACAGGTGCATTCATCGGACAAACGGCTTCGCAAGTACCGCAGGAACAGCAATAATTGTATTCCCCGACATCTGCGATTTTCGGGAGCCCCACGTTGGGGGCATACATGTTGCCCAGTCTTGTGAGCACCTTATCCTGATCGGATTTGAGGATACCCCTCGCCATGAGGGGCCCTTCACTTGCAGCAGCACTATCCGATTTTACTTCCACTTTACTTTCCTCCGATGATTTCCTTGCCAATTAACTTTATCGCAGTTTCCTTATCTGGGCCAATCGGGGAACCGGCGACAATCTGAGTGACGCCTATTTTCTTCAATGCTTCCACTTTTGCCTTGCAGTCCACCGGCGTCCCGCATATTGAGAATGAATCTATCATCTTATCAGTGACAAGGGCATTCAATCCAGGGAAATCTCCCTTGGCGATGGCATCGCCGATTATTTTCTTTGCGCCCACATCGATACCGTGTCTCTCAAGGACAGTATCAGGCGAGCCTGCTACGATGAATGCGACTACGACTTTCGCTGCGCCCTTTGCCTTCTCAGCATCCTTATGGATTGAGAAGCATGCATAAGCGCCCACGTCAACGCTCTTGGGATCCCTGCCCGCTGCTTTGGCCCCAGCGGTTATCTGTTTAATTGCAAATTCAAAGTCCTTGGGGTGGGAAGCATTTATCAGCACGCCGTCTGCGACCCGGCCGGCAAGTTCCAGCATCTTTGGACCCTGTGCGCCCATGTAAATTGGTATGTTCCCAGTCTTAAAAGCAAGTTTGGCGCCGCCGATTTTTACCCTCTTTCCATCCTGTGAGACCTTTTTCCCTGAAAAGAATCCCCGGAGAGCCGTTATGCTTTCGCTGATGGTTGTCATGGGTTCGACCCATTCAATTCCCATCGCATCAAAAGTGGCTTTGTCGCCAGGACCGATGCCCAGTATGGCGCGGCCGCCGGATATCTCGTTAATTGCCCCGATGCTCTGGGCGGTGATTGCAATATTCCTTGTATAAGGATTTGTTACCCCTGTTCCCAGTTTAATCCTGTTGGTGTTCATTGCCAGTACAGCGAGCGTGGTATATACGTCACGGTTGTTGTAGTGATCGGTTATCCATACGTTGTCAAATCCATTTTCCTCTGCAAGCTTTGTATAGTAAGCTAATTTCAGAACCGGGTCGGCCGGTACAAATTCAATACCAAACATAATTTCCTCCTGCGTTTTAAGGTCATTCGTCTTTTCTTATTTAAAAGCATATTGGTTTTGTTCTCACAGGTTTTTTGGGATTTGAATACTTTCGCCCCGCTCTTAGCGCGGGATTATTAATACTGACATGGAAGTATCAGATATGGATAGACCAGGGAAAGAACTCCGCCACGACAGGCATACGGTATCATTACTGTCAGACCACATGGTTTTCGCTCCCAAATACAGGGGGAAGATACTCGTGGATGATGTCGCAATGATCACAGAAGGTATCATCTGCAAAACATGCAAAGAACTGAATATTGAGATTATCGAAATTGCGGTCAATCCCGACCATGTGCATATTTTCTTCAAATACCCTCCGAAGTATTCGCTCAGTTTCATTGCCAAGAGGTTAAAAGGAAGGACGAGCAGAATACTCAGGAAAGAATTTCCGCATCTTAAGGAGTTTTGTGATGAGCATTTGTGGGCGCCGAGCTGCTACCATGGATCTGTTGGAAATGGATGGGAGGTTGTGAGTAAATACATTGAAACTCAGGATGTTCACCATGCTAAAAACGCTATATACAGGCCCCGTCCTTAAGTACGGGGTTTGTGACTGCAACGATAGGCATTACGCGCATCCATAAGACGATAGGTAACACCGATGCGAAGTAGCGGCGCAGTTCCAAGTTGAAGGCGCTGTATTATTTGATTTTTTGTTTATTTAAACGATACAGTTAAGCTTTACAATTAACATGAATATCATCATGGAAAAGTGGAAATGTACCCTTTGCGACTATGTTTACGACCCTTCTGTGGGAGACCCTGACGGCGGTATTTCACCCGGAACGGCTTTTGAAGATATACCGGATGGATGGGTTTGCCCCTGGTGCGGCGCATCCAGGGACAAGTTCAAGAAAGTTGAGTAAGCGTATTATATAATGAAAAAGAGGATTATCGCAGGAATCCCTACGAGTCCCCATAATACTGGGTTATATCGCCATACTTTGGCGCCGTCAAGCGGTCCGAAAGGTATCATGTTAAACCCTGCAAGAAAAACATTGATAAAGGCGCTTTTACTCAGGACCGCATACGCTAAACCTGATTGACCTACGAAGAGCGAAGCTGTATAAAATAATACTGCAAGCGCCAGATTGACAACCGCCCCGGAAATAGATATGTATGCGAATTCCTTTGCCGGCTCGCTGTACATGTCTTCGTATGCGGTGTGAATCCATTTGCCGCGAATCATGACGGCGCCGGGGGCTGCAAATACAAAATCCCCTTTTGTGAGAACTGAAAGACCGATTGCCATGAGAAGCCCCATTGGACTTGCCTCGTAATCTGCCACATATCCGTATCTCTGGGCTGTGAATTTATGGGCAAGTTCATGCAGGAGGAACCCGGAACCAACTCCAATAGCAGCTATCGCAAGCGCTTCCATGCCAGTACTGGGATATGAAAATGCGATAGTCAGCACAAGTAAAGAAGCAACAAGATGTATTATCTCCCTGAAACTGGCCCTGTCCATGCGCTCAAAGTTAATCTGATTAAATATAAACTATACTATTCCGCATGCGAAATTTGATAATAACTCATCTTGCTGGGGGCTTTTCACACCATAGAGACACTGGCGGGCATCCTTATAATAGAGACGCTCTTCAAGTATGCCTTCTTTTTTTAACCTTGAGAGTGCATATCGCACCGTGCGCGGCGGAAGGTAACTTTCGGCAACAAGTTCTTTTTGAGTCATGAGCCCCCTGTATTCAAGCACTTTGAAAACGAGTTTCACAGAAGGGGATAATTGTGTTATCCTCCGGGTGTAAAGGTCCTGCACGGCAGCGGTCTCAGAATAGAGGTACTTGTCATTCGTTTTTGCCATGTAGCATTATGAATTGCTTTGATACGATTTAAATCTTTAGGCAAAATATGCCTGCTTTTCAACTCATCAACCTGATAATCACCGTCCTGAATCAAGTTATGATGACGCTTATTACCTAGGCCTTTCGGTGGTGCTGCTGCCTGTAACGGGTGCTATGCTTCCGGGAGCGGTTGCACTGCCGCCACCTGGTGGTGCAACGCCTCCCGGTGGTGGCGGAACAGGAACGCAGGCGCATGCAGTTGCCTGGGTTGATGGAGCCCAACCTCCCATCCATGCGGGATATGGCCGGGTGCCCGTTGCCACACAGGTTTGTCCCGGAGGACAAATGCCGTTGCCGGGACAATAATCCGGCAGCACCGTACGTCTTATTAATCCGCACGGCGGAGGGGGTGGGGGCCAGAGCCATCTTGCGATGAGGGGTATTAGAATCAAAATCAATATAATAATTATAGTCAATACAATAAGTAATTCAATAAGTACTGCCATTTTTTCCTCCCTTTACCAAAGGATTACCAATTCCTTTGCTATTTTTCCATAGTTTCCAATAGATTTATAATTTTCCCTGGCATGAAATCCGCTCATCGAAAAATCCTGACAGCTCAGGAAACCTTATTTACAGCTAAGTGAAAGTAATATCACTTTATGAAAGACCTCTTATCCTGGGACCAGACTTTATTCAAAGACAGCGAGCTTTTCGAGCTTGACCATATCCCAGAGCATTTTAACCACAGGGATACGCAGATGCAATCACTGATGTACGGCATACGTCCGGCGTTAAGCGGCGGGCGTTCTCTTAATAGCCTGTGCGTTGGCGCGCCGGGTACTGGTAAAACCACGGCTGTGCTTAAGATTTTTGAGGAAATAGAGAAACACACGCCAAGGGTCATTCCGATACTTGTGAACTGCCAGGTAAATTCCACGAGGTATGCGGTTTTCTCCCAGATTTTCAAAAAACTCATCGGATATGCCCCGCCCGCGTCCGGCGTTTCCTTCAAAAAGATATTCGGCGAAGTTGCAAAACATCTTGCCGAGCGTGAAAAAGTGCTTGTAGTGGCTCTTGACGACATGAATTATCTTTTCTACGAGAACGAGGTAAATGAGGTGCTTTATTCACTCCTGCGGGCGCATGAAATGCATCCGGGGGCGCGGATGGGTGTTATTGCAATACTGAGCGACACCGGGGTTCCGCATATTCTTGACCCGAAGGTTGAATCGGTTTTCCTGCCAGAAGAGGTAAAATTCCCCAGGTATTCATACGATGAAATAAAGGATATTCTTTCAAATCGTGCAAAGCTTGGATTTTATCCCAACGTGCTTGATGATAGCGTTCTTGAGAGTATTACAGAACATACGTTTACGCTCGGTGACCTTCGTGTGGGGATTGACCTCTTAAAACGCGCAGGTCTTAATGCCGAGCGGCGGGCAAGCAAAACAATCGCCATCCAAGACGTGGAATCCGCCTATGAAAAATCGCGGCTTGTACATCTTTCCTACGTCATGCGGGCATTGAAAAAAGAGGAAAAGATACTCCTCGGTTTGATAGTAAATTCACCGCTTACCAATTCAGGCGAGCTTTATGAGAAATTCCATGAAAAGACCGCCCTCGGATACACGCGTTTCTATGAACTCCTAAACAAGCTTGGCTCTATCAAGCTTATAGACGCTGATTTTACGGGCAAGGGTGCGCGCGGGAGAAGCAGGGTGGTTACGCTTCGTTATTCGCCGGACGAAGTAAAAACAAGGCTTTAAAATTTCAATTTCTTGTTTCAAAAAACTATATATACCGTTATTCCAATTTAATTGATTGTAAATTTTAATTCATGGGTGAAAATAAATGACCATACAAATACCACCGATACTTCCACTTGCGCCGGTTGAGCGCATTATCAGAAAAGCAGGAGCAGACAGGGTAGCAGAAGACGCAGGCGTTGAGCTTGCAAAGGTTCTTGAAGAGTATGGGATTGAAATATCCCGTGAAGCCATAACACTGGCAAAACATGCAAAGCGGACTACGGTGAAGGAAGAGGACATAAGGCTTGCAGTTACGAGGATAAAGAAATCGGTTTAAGCTACCAGATATGAGCAATTCCGAAATCAAGAGATACACCACCTGATTCAGCGTGGATAGAATGACAATTGAAGAGGCGCTCGGCTATACTTTTTCTAATAAGAGTTTATTGGAGCGCGCCCTTACAAGGAAAGCCTATGCAAATGAGCTAAAGCAGCAAAATCTGGAATGTGAAGACCAGGAAATTTACCGGACTCTGGGCGACGCTGTCCTGAAAACAGTATTGGTTGACTGGCTAATAGAATCAGGATATAAAACGAGGGAAGATATCACAAACAGGAAAATGGAGCTTGAAAGTGAAGAGGGGCTTGCAAAAATCAGCCGGGAACTCGGAATTGGCTCTTCTATCAGACTGGGCATCGGGGAGAAAAAACAGAAAGCGGACGAAAAGCAGTACGTCCTTGCTGAAACGCTTGAAGCCATAATCGGCGCTATTTTTCTCGACGGAGGTTATGATGCTTCAAAAGAAACCATTATCAAATGGTTCGGGATTTAATGGTTTGATTGCGCAACAGGATAAAATATCATCATGCAATTGCGAAAGGTAATACATATCGGCGGGGTCTTAATACCGGTAATCGCCGCCGTCATCGGAAAGAACCAGACGATAGCTCTGGTATTATCGGGTTTTGCTGTTTATCTTATGCTTGAAGCCCTGAAACAAAAAATTCCTCCGCATATTCTTTCCATGGTTTACAGGGAAAATGAATTAAAAGGTTTTTCCATCGAGCCCCTGTCGTATTTCATATCCGTTCTTTCGCTTCTTTATATTTCGTTTTTCATCGATGAAAAAATATGTTATGTAGCAATTGCAGTTCTTGCTGCCGGGGATGGCGTTGCAGGAGTTGTTGGCAGAAGATATGGGAAGCATCGCTTTTCTTTCAATAAGAACAAATCATGGGAAGGCACGCTGTCGGGATTTGTTGCAGCGTCGTTATCGGGCTTTTATTTCGCAGGCTGGATAGCGCTTATCGGGGGCGCTTTCGGGATGCTGGCAGGCGCCGTAAATAAGCATGATAATATCGCAGTTCCGTATGCGGCGCTGGCGGCGATGGTTGTGGTGCGGTATGCAATTTTTATTTAGGTATCTTCGGGGAATGGTGTGGAGACCATCTCTGGGCGCCGAGCTGCTTTCATGGTAGTGTGGGGAATGGGTGGGAGGTTGTAAGCAAATATATTGAAACACAGGATATACACCATGCAAAAAACGCTATACAGGCCTCGTCCTTAAGTACGGGGTTTGTGACTGCATCCAACAGCGGTCTCGTGCATCAATAAGAGCATCTTATAGTGCAACAATCGTGGTACCAAAAATTGGGCACGTATATAACTATAGAGAGGGTTTTGTATGGAATTAGCTCGGCCATTGGTTGACTGCTGACCGCTGACCGAAAACTTTAATTGATACAATACCTATTCTTGTTTAAACAAAAAAAGTATTTCACAAAATGCATAACACAGAGGGCGGACTAAATATGCCAAAAAATAATTATGATGGTGGATGCAAGGGAGGAGTGAGAGATTATAAATTTGGACCTTATGGATATCTTATAATCACAGAGGGAGGGCTAAATATGCCAAAAATTAATTGTGATGGCGGACGCGATTTAGGAATAAGAGATTATAAATTTGGACCTTATGGATCTTATAATTATTCTGGAAGTGAAGGTATTAATTATTCTGGATCCAGTGAAGGACCTTCTTTATTAATAATTTTAATAATAATTGGTATAATAGGGCTTGGACTTAATTATTTGGCCAACTTATAGCCATTTGTTCACATTCCAATAAATATGCTAACAATATTATTACCTTTTTACTGGAATCTTAGGAGCTGTAATTTTAACAATTGCAAGTGTAGCTGGATTTATAATTCATCTGAAGATTTTTTAGTATAATTCTAATTTGCACGCGCAAGTGTAATTTCGATATGCGTATGATAGCGGTCATTAAATCGCTATGCATAGTGAAATATTGTCTCGAAGTTCAGATCGTGGGTACATTTTTAAGACATAAATGCGTTAAGGTTATTAATGGATATTGGTCAGAATAACAGTCAGGATATAATAATAAGAGTTTTGGGGTTTATTAGTATTTGTTTGGCCAGTATCTACTATGCACTGAAAATATCTGAAACATTAAATATAATAACTGGATTAATTATAATTGTATTTATAATTATTTCTGGATTAATTATATTTGGAACATTGGATATAATAACTGGATTAATTGTAATAATATTTATAATTATTTGTGGATTAATTATATTTAAAAAGGCAAGGTTTCCTAAGATCGGAAAAAAGGGTATTCCTCCAGAACCCCAGAATCCAGAACACCATGATGTATTATCGAACATCTCTCATCATCGCAATCCTAACTTTTTCGGACGCGAGACTTACTTAACAGAGATTCAATCGATGCTTAATTCGAGTCAATCAGACACACGTAAATTGGCTATATGTGGACTTGGAGGAGTGGGTAAGACTCAGCTTGCAATCGAATATTATTATAAGAACAGAGCAAATTACAAAATCATTTGGTGGGTACACTCTGAAATGTGGGAGACTTTAGCAAGTGATTATGCTGGTCTTGCTGATGAGCTAAAGTTGCCTGTGAAAGGTCATACCGATCAAAGCGTCGTCATTAAAGCTGTTAGACGTTGGCTGGAACATAACTCTGGCTGGCTCCTCATTTTCGATAATGCTCAGAAGCAGGAAGACCTTATAAATTATCTACCTCAAGGAAATGCAGGACATGTAATTATTACCTCCCGCAACCAAACGTGGGATTATGTTAACAAACTGCTATCGATCGATGTGCTTTCTCGAGCCGAGTCGATTGACTTTCTTCTCAAACGCACAGAATTGAGTGAAAAGGAGGACGCAAATAAGCTTGCCGAGGATCTGGGTGATCTCCCTCTGGCTCTAGAGCAGGCGGGAGCATATATCAAAGAAACTAAGGTACCTCTAACCAAATATACAGAGCTTTTCCAATCTAAGCATGAAGAACTCTGGCGTAACCAAAGATCTCCTCCAGAGTATAAGGACAAAATAGATACAACTTGGAACTTAGCCATAGATCAGATTCGTGCAAAAGAGCCAAATGCTGCCAACCTATTGAATCTCTGCGCCTTTTTTGCTCCAGATGATATCCCTCTAAAACTTTTCAGCGATGAAAAAAAGTATTTTCCTGATTCAATCGCTGTTGCAGCAACCGACTTGGAGATAAACGAGGCTATAAAAGCCCTTAGGCGTTATTCTCTCCTGACCGTTTCCAATAACGCTTTATCAATCCATCGCCTGGTTCAAACAGTTGTCCGAGACAACTTAGAAGAGAGGGATAAAAATATTTGGACTGAGACAGCTTTGCGTATCATTTCCAATGCTTTCCCAATAAAAAGTGATGATCCCGAAAGTATCTATATGCAAACATGGCTGGATTGCTCTCGGCTCCTCCCTCACGCTTTAGCCGCATCTAAGCATGCCGAAATTCTTGAAGTGGCACCAGGATTAACATCGAATATTCTGAATCAAGCTGGCTCTTATTTGCGTGAAATAAGCGATTTAAAAAAGGCAAAAGAGTTGCATGAAAAAGCTCTGAAACTTGCTGAAAACTTTTATGGCGAAAAACATCACCGTGTTGCAATCTGCCTTGAGAATCTCGGTCGCGTACTGCGAGATCTAGGCGAACTGAAAGCGGCCAAGGAACATTACGAGAAGGCTCTGAAGATTTACGAACCTTTTTACGACCCGAAAAAACACCCTCATATTGCAATTTGTGAAGATGGTCTTGGCCGAGTCTTATTTGAGATGAATGAATTAACGGCCGCTAAAGAACATTTCGAACGGGCTCTCAAAATTGATGAGTTTATTCATCAAAATGATTCCAAAGTTGCAATACGCCTTAATAACATTGGCACAGTTCTTCGTAATCAAGGAAAACTAGAAGCAGCAAAGGAACATTATGAAAAAGCTATTAAGATTGATAAGGCTTCTTATGACATAGGCCATCCGTACTTTGCAATACGCCTTAATAACATTGGCACAGTTCTTCATGATCAAGGAGAACCAAAAGCAGCAGTGGAACATTATGAAAAAGCTATTAAGATCGATGAGGCTTTTTATGGGCCGGACAATATTAATATTACAACAAGCCTCAATAACCTCGGATGTGCCCTTCTGGATATCGGCGATCCGAAAGGAGCTAAGGTCAATTTCGAGAGGGCACTAAAGATCCTAGAAAAAGTTTATGACCCAGATCATCCTGAGATTGCTAAACTCTCTTGCAACTTAGGTTTTCTTCTACTAAAAGAAGGTGACATAAAGGGAGCTAAAGAACACTTTGAAAGGGCTATGCAGATACACAACTCGCACAGCAAAGATTATCCTTGTCCAGTGAATGTGAAGAAAATCTTAGAGTTGTTTAACTCACGACAGGATAGTTTTTTATTAGGCTTATTTTATCCAATTAAAAATTTTATATTTTATAAAAAGTTTAGAAAATGGTGGAATCATGGCTATCGGTGAAGCATGAGATAATTGGCGGCGCTTTTAACAGAGAAAACTACGCTAACAGATATAGCAAGTGTCATCGATTACATCTCATTTTGTGCCCCCTTTTGCTGATAAAAGCCAGAACAACAAATAGGCGGTAGAAAAACCTTATGCATCCGCGCCGTGATGCTTCGTTTTTCAAAACGGAGTCCGTTACTCAGAACAATAGGCGTTCTCGCGCATCCACAAGGCAATAGGCGCCACCGATGCGAAGCAGCGGCGCAGTTCCAGGTTGAAGGAGATGTATTTGCTGATTTGTTGTTTTCTTGAAACTGATTTTATATTTATGCCCCGTTTCCGAAGGTAATATGTAGAATCATTTCCCTCATGGAATGGTATGAAACTGGAACTTCCCGGCGCCGAAGCTTACCTGATGGTCAGCGAAAGCGAACACAATGCAGACATGTACTACGCCACTGGATTTTTGGCTTATGATTCTTTCATATACCTGAATTACCTGAATTCGGGAAGTGACAAAATCCTCGTATCGGATATGGAACTCGGGAGAGCAAGAAAAGAGTCGAAAGTCCATGATGTGATTCCTACATCCAGATACAACATTATGGATAAGATGCGAAAAAACAAAGATGCTGATGCCGCATACTGCGAAATGATTATCGAATTCCTGCGCTCCGAGAAGCGGAAGCGTGTCTCGGTGCCTTATAATTTCCCGGTTCAGCTTGCCGATTGCCTTCGAAAAGCGGGTTTTGAGGTTATCCCGGTCAAAAGCCCTTTTCGTGACATGCGCGAGATAAAAAAGGAAAACGAAATAAAAGCCATTGAAACCGCGCAGAGGGCTGGCGAGAAAGCTCTTTCGGAAGCGCTTGGCGCTATAAGAAATGCATCAATCAGGAACGGTGCGCTCTGGCAGGATAATGCGCCGCTCACAACCGAAACTGTAAGGACGATAATCGAGAGGGTGCTTCTCTCATACGGATGCGAAGCTTCGGATATTATTATCGCGTGCGGGCGGGGAAGCAGCGACCCCCACTGGAAAGGCGAGGGAGAACTGCGCGCCGGAGAACCCATCGTTATCGACATGGTTCCAAGGTCAAAAAAAGAGAGATATTATTCTGATATGACAAGGACGGTAACGCGAGGCGAGCCGGGTGGGGAATTAAAAGATATGTATTCGGCTGTACTTGATTCGCAGGGCGCCGCAATAAAAAAAATAAAAGCAGGCGTTACAGGCAGTGAAATCCACGGCATCGTATGCGATATCCTCGAAGAGCGGGGATACGAGACTGCAAGAGGGAAAAGTAGTGAGTTCACCGAAGGCTTCATCCATTCAACAGGTCACGGCGTGGGGCTTGACATCCATGAAGGTCCCAACCTGGGCGAGAATGGGAAGGAATTAAAAGCAGGATGCGTGGTTACGGTAGAACCCGGCCTGTATTACAGGAAAATAGGCGGCGTCCGGCTTGAGGATGTGGTGGTCGTGACGCAAAAGGGAAGCAAGAATTTAACTATGTTTGAAAAGAATCTGGTGCTATAATGAGCGAAAACGAAGAGATACTTGAAAAATACCGACTGGCAGGAAGAATATTATCCGAAGTGCGTGCCGAAGCTGCAAAAATGGTAACTGTGGGCGAAAGCCTGCTTAAGGTAGCGGAATTCACCGAGAACCTGATTCGCGAAAAAGGCGGGGAGCCTGCTTTTCCTGTGAATATATCACGAAACGACGAAGCCGCCCATTCGACTCCCTCGTTCAATGATAAGTCGGTTTTCGGCAATGATATGGTAAAGCTTGATATCGGGGTGCATATCGATGGTTATATCGCGGATACTGCAATTACCGTTGACCTTTCGGGTAATCCAAAACTAGTGGAAGCCGCCAACGCGGCCCTTGAAGAAGCAATCAAGTTCATCCATGCGGGTGTGAATACTTCGGATATCGGGGGCGTAATCGTGGACACGATTAGCTCATTCGGGTTTAAACCGATTATCAACCTTACAGGGCATGGGCTTGCGCAATATATACAACATGCTCCTCCAGCCATCCCCAATAAAAGGATGCCAGGCGGTGTTATACTTGAAACCGGGGATATAATAGCTATCGAACCTTTTGCCACCAACGGCGCGGGAAAGATACGGGATGCAGGTAATGCAGAGATTTATCATGTAGTATCGGACAGGCCGGTGAGGCATCCTTCAGCAAGAGCATTAATGCATGATTTAGAGAAATATAAGACACTCCCTTTTGCGAAAAGATGGCTCGGGGAACGCGTTGATTTTGCCTTAGTCCAACTGGTCAAAGCGCATATTATCCAGCCTTATCCCATCCTGAAAGAAGTGCAGGGAGGGCTTATATCACAGGCTGAACACACTATTATCGTTACGGAAGACGGATGCGAGGTAATTACGAGATGAAATGCAGAATGGGGATTTTTGCTGCTCTTGTTCTCATGCTGCTGACTGCGGGCGCAGGCGCGGCAGAGACCCAGTGGGTCAATATTATTACAATTGGTGAACACGATATGACCTGGGATTACACCGAATCATTTTCAGGGAATGATTCGATAATGTTCAGGGCGTATATCGACGGGGAATTTGGTAATAACGACAGTTTTGTAAATGCCTGGGAACTCCTTAAAGCCGATAAGGAAATACGAAATAAGTTCCAGAGCTCAATCGACAAGGAATTTGACGTTAGGATAAATAACGAGTCCACGGGAATTCAGGTCATCGATATAGATTCAACGTTATCGCCGGGAATTATCGGGAATATATATAGCGCCGATGCAGTTGTAAACAGGTACAATGTCGCATACAGGTGGAAGGACAGTATTTTTAACGCAAGCAGTATCTGGTTCCTGGGGCAGGCAAACTCCCCGGTAACAATAATCCTGCCGCCCGGGATGGATGTCGTCAATATCAGCGGCATTAATAATCTCACAAAAAAAATCAATACGCACACCGAACTCGCAGGATTTTTCAGCGAGGTATCAGGCGACAGGGGAGAAATCACCATTAATTTCATCAAAAATACCACGAGCCATGCCGAACCGCAGGTAAATGTTACAAATGCTACCGGGAATGTAACACAACCGGTTAAAAAAGTTGCATCGACGATTCGGAATGTAAGTATTCTGGCTGCAGGGTTTGTAATAATTCTGCTGATATATGTCTTTAAGGTGAGGAAGAAGTAATATCCGCAAACCTGTATAAATAAAACCGCGCCTTCTTATAATTCACGAGCTTGTAATCCTTATAATATTTCCTTATGTCTGCCTTTTCATTCCCGAAAGGCCTGATAATGAGGTCAGCCCCGGCTTCTGTTGCAGTCTTTGCCATTGCATCCTGAATGTCTATCGGAGGTCTTATCGAATACAGGAGGGACGCGTTCCTGTATATCCCCATGTCCGGCGCAAATATATCATCCCTGCAAAACCTGACCCCTGCATATTTCTGCTCATTGATATCGGTCACAATAACATCCATTTTATCTTTTAATAATAAAGCCACATGGGGTAAATTGCCCACTCCGATTTCCACTACTTTATTCCTGTAATTATTGAGGATAAATTCCGCAATGTCTTCGTAATCTGAAATCATTGATTAAAAGGGAATGCTATTCCCGAAGCTCCGGCGGCAGCATATTGGGGATACCGTCGTCGATGGGATAATACTCCTTGCATTTTCCGCAATAAAGTGTCCCTTTTACTATTTCTTTGTCGTTCTCTTCTGTCACTTCAAGCACGAGGTCGCCCTTGCACATGGGGCAGCACAGGATATCCATCAGGTCTCTTTTCATTTTATTTGCACCTTTGTTACTTAAGATGCTCTTTTTATTATCAAGTTATCGAATCAGACAATTTTTTAAGGTCATAAAGTGTTAATACAATTATGTTGCGCTCATTCATAGCTGTCGAATTGCCTGAAAGGTTAGTTCCTGAAATTGAAAAAATCGAATCTGTCCTTAACACGCCGGGCATCAGGCTCGTTGAACCCAAACAGGTGCATATAACCCTTAAATTCCTCGGTGATATCCAGGAAAATGATGTGGAAACCATCGCATCCGCGCTATCGCAGGTCAATTGCAAACCGTTTGAAGCCAGGATAAAAGGGGTGGGCGTATTCCCGAAACCTGCTTATATCAAGGTTATCTGGCTCGGGGCTGAAGGTAATTTTGATGCGCTGCATGACGAAGTTGAACGCGTCCTTACGCCATTCAAGTTCGAGAAAGACCACCAGTTCTCTCCCCATGCAACGCTTGCGCGCGTAAAGCAGCTCAGGGATAAGGCAGCGCTCTTTGAAAAATTAAAACAGCTTGAGAATACCGACCTTGGTATGATTAATGTGGGAGCAATAAGCCTCAAAAAAAGCACGCTTACGCCGCAGGGGCCAATTTATGAGACCTTGAGGGAAATAAATCTACAATGAACGACATCATATCCATCTGTAATTCGGTTCTTTCGCGTATAAAACCCACCGAAGCAGAAAAGTCCAGGCTTGCAACCCTCGCAGAAAGCATAATTTTGCGAATCAACGCCATCGCTGAGCAAGAAAGCATCAGCGCCAGCGCGCAGCTTGTGGGCTCATCCGCACGCGGGACATGGATATCAGGCGAGCACGACCTTGATATTTTCATCATGTTCCAGCCCGATGTGGAACGCAAAGAGCTTGAAGAAAAAGGTCTCTACATCGCCCGCAAAATTGCAGGGGAATCACAAAGTTTTGAAGAGCGATATGCAGAGCATCCGTATATCCATGCGATATTTGATGGTTTCGAGGTTGACCTTGTCCCGGCTTTTAAAGTGGAGCGTGCATCTGAAATAAAGTCGGCGGTGGACAGGACGCCCTTCCATAACATATATGTCTCCTCGATGATTAAAGGGCTTGAAGATGAGGTACTGGTTTTAAAGCAATTCCTGAAAGGGATAGGGGTTTATGGCTCGGAGTTAAAAACACAGGGCTTTTCAGGTTATCTTGTTGAACTTCTGGTAATCAATTACGGCTCTTTTGTAAAGGTCCTTGAAAACGCATGCGAGTGGAAAAGCGGTATAAGCATTGACATCGAAAAACATGGAACTCTTGTTCATAAAGACCCGATGATAGTGGTTGACCCCACCGACCCGGCGCGAAATGTTGCGGCGGTGCTTTCGCTTAATAACATGTGTGTTTTCATGGACATGGCATGCGAATTCCTGAAAAATCCGGATGAAGCATATTTTAGCGTGAAGACTGTGAAACCACTTGATGATAAAAGTTTCAATGATATCCTGAAAGCAAGGGGAACTTCGTTGCTCGCTATTGAATTCGCTACCCCGGATGTAGTCGAGGATGTTTTGTTCCCGCAGCTCTATAAAGTCCGGGAATCCATTCATGAAATGTTTGAGAGATATGATTTTCATGTGTATAACAAAAGCGTGTGGGCGCAAAAGACGGCGGTTGTTCTTTTCGAACTTGAGTCTTCAAAGCTCCCTCATGTAAAAAGGCACACAGGTCCGCAGGTATGGGCAAAAGAACATGCCCAGGCTTTCAAGTCCAAATACACCGGTTCCGATACGTTTTCCAATGTATTTATCCGGGACGGCAGATTCATGGTCGAAATCCCAAGGAAATATGACCGGGCAAAGAAACTTGTTGAATCCGAGATTTTAAATTGTGCGCTTGGAAAACATATTGCATCGAGTATCAAAAAAGAATTTCATGTCCTGGAAGATGAAGAGATATTAAATATCAAAGACAATGAGTTCAGGAAGTACCTCAGGAATTTTTTCGAAAAATAGAAAATGACAAAGACAAAATTGGCAATCATGAAATATTTACCGATAATCCTTGTAATATCCTTTTTCCTGTCAATCGGATGCCTGGCGCCAACTCCTGATAAAGAAGTTTCACCTTCGCAGTTGCTATCAAATCCGGCTGCATATGAGGGAAAAGAAGTCTGCATCAACGGGATCTTAAACGACAATGCCATTTCCGGCATCCCTATAGGAAAAAACCAGGTTATTTCAGGTGACGAGGCAAACGGGACTCTTGCGCTCGTATGCGGCACATTTAAAAACGGGTCGCTGGAACCTGTCTCAATTAATAATACCCTTACGATATTTACTGGAAAGGATGTTTACCAGTCCAATGAAACTCTGGAAATCCGGGTATTTTTCAATTCTCCTGACGACGGCGATGGGAAAATCCAGGTATCAGGAATAAAGAACGCATTTGGCAGGGCGTTAATAAGCGAAACACGAGATATAGCTTTTAGAAAAGGAGCCAATTTTTTCAATTTTGAGTTCACGACGCCGTCGTGCGAGGCATGTTCAGCCCTTTCACCGGGGGTATATGCTGTCAATGCTACCATCAATATCGGAGGAAAGACTTTTGAGACTTTCAGGAATATCACGCTTGAAAGGGAAAACCTGACAGTTCCGATTGAACAGACAGAAGTGCCAAAAAGTAATAATTCATTAATTGAGCCTTTGCCTGTAAACACCACACATGGCGGGAATGCGGTGACCGTTGAGTACTTCTACATCCCGGGATGCTCAAAATGTGAAAAAGCAACGCCTGTGATAGAGGAGGTCGTAAGGTCATATGGCGGCAGGGTGAATTTCATAAAATATAATGCCAACGAAGAAGGTCGCAGGCTTGCCATACAGTACGGGATTCCGGGAACGCCTTATGTGGTCATTAACGGGGACAAAGAGAGGCTGATTTCGTATGAAAATTATAATGGCGATACCGCAAAGCTTGAGATAATACTGAGAGAAGAAATAGACAGTGCCTCCATAGCGCCCCAGCCCGCAAATATCTCATCCGGAAAAGCCATCCAGCTTTCAGTGCCCTCCGTTCTCGTTGTGGGTTTCCTTGCAGGTTTTAATCCATGCCTTCTTGCTATACTTGCTTTCATTGCCTCGGTTACCCTTGCAACCACAGGCAGGAGACGCAATGTCTTGCTTATTGTCATCGTTTTCAGTCTGGGCATTTTCACAACTTACCTTATAGTCGGTATCGGCATCCTTCGTATTTTCGAACAGTCGCCGTCATTGCAGGTTACAATAAGGAATTTTCTTGCTATCCTGATAGCCTTTCTGGGATTGTGGCATGTGTATGACGCCTATCATTTGAGGAAAAATACCGAATCAACATTTTACACCCCGAAGGCTTTCATCAGGCTGACCGAAAGCATAACGAAAAAAGTAAGTCTTCCAGCAACGTTTTTCATGGGCGCGCTGTTCTCTCTCATTAAAGCCCCGTGCGTGGGTGCGGTTTATTTTGTGATTCTTGATATGGTAAGAAGCGGTAAAGGGGCAGGATACGCATATCTTGCGGCTTACAACTTCGGCGTCGTCCTGCCTGTGCTTGTGCTCGGCGCCGCAATTGCTTTCGGATTGAACCCTGAGAAGGTGGAAAAGTTCAGGAAAGAAAAGAGGGCTGCGATGCGGCTGGTGACGGGAGTCACTTTGCTCGTTATTGCGGTTTTGATGTATGCGGGGATAATTTAGCCAAGGAGCGAACTTAAACTCGCATCGAGGTCTGTTCCTAAAGAGCCTATTTGTTTGCCGTTAACAAAAATCGTGGGAGTACTATCCACGCCATATTTATTCATAAGCGCAAGGTTTGCACGGGCGGCTCCCTCAGCCTCTTTTCTCTCAAGTTTTGAGTTGAAAGCTCCAAGACCGATACTTGATGCGACATTTTCCAGAGCGAGCGTACTCTCCATTACATCCATTCCCTTCTCGAACTTTGCCCTGAACAGGGCATCACGCATCTCATCGCCTTTTCCCATTTGTTCGGCTATAATGTATGCTTCTATGCTCTTTGTAGATTGCTTCGGGAATATAATTGGGACATAAGTGATAGTGACGTTATCGCCGTATTTTTCCAGAATCCCGGGCATTTCTTTGTGAAGGTTGTAACAATGAATACAATCAAACTTCATAAACTCAACAATTTTAACTTTACCCGGCTCTGGCTTGAATATATCCTGTGTTGTATCCTGCGGCTTTTGAGGCGGAGCTGATGTGATATAAATAGCCACAGCTGCTATAAAAAGCACAGCAAGTCCCACATATACAATGGTCTTGTTGGATTTTTTCTCTGGTACCTTTTGTTTCTTTTTTGCCATTCGTTTTTTTAATTAGGTTTTTATGTTATAACTATTGCGGTTTGGCGCTGTTAAACCTAATGTGCTCACCGCAAAGTACGCAAAGTTCGCGAAGATGTTGTTCTTTGCTTTGCGTTCTTCGCGCTCTTTGCGGTGATTATCTAATCAATCTCACTGAGGAATCCGTAGATTTTCTAAACATTAATCTTAAGTTAACACCATCGCGTTTTATCGTAACGTATTAAATACAAAGAAATAGAAGTATTGCTATCCCGGTGATTTTATGAAAACAATCGATGAACTAACCCGAAAAGCCATTGAACTTCAGGCATCAGGGCTCTTAACAGGTCAGATTGCTGATGAACTCAATGTTTCGCGCGAGACTGCCACATGGCTCCTTGTCCATGCAAAAAAAGGAGATTCCACAGCAGCACCCAAGGATATTTACATTGACTGGAGCAACATCGGAAGAAGCTCTTACAGGCAGAGGCTGATAGCCGGCGCACTGCTGGACATGATACTTGACTGCCTTGAGGGGACCGAACAGGGAATAGACGTGGTCGTTG
>JAPZAN010000253.1 GCA_027460605.1 Candidatus Methanoperedens sp. | reverse complement strand
TACAGCGGCTGGATGACAGAATATCAATATCAAAATACGGAACGCTGGGCACATAAGAGATTTTTCAGGGCGACATGATGGAATCCATAATGGAACTGCAGGATGTCTGGAAAATTTATCGCATGGGTGAGTTTGACGTGCCTGCACTTGCGGGAATAGACCTGACAATCAAAGCAAGTGAGTTCGTGGCTATAACAGGACCCAGCGGTTGCGGCAAATCAACGATGTTAAATATGATAGGCTGCCTGGACATGCCCACCCGGGGAAAGGTTTTGCTTGAAGGCAAGGACATATCGGAATTCAAAAGTAATGAACTGGCGCGTGTAAGAGGTAAAAAAATCGGGTTCATATTCCAGACTTTCAACCTGTATCCAACCCTGACAGCCCTTGAGAATATCCGGCTGCCGATGAGGATCCATGAATTTCCTGAAGGAGTTATAGAAGAGACGTCAATGAATTTGCTAAATACAGTCGGGCTGGTCGAACGCGGGTCTCATTTCCCGGCGCAGTTATCAGGCGGGCAGCAGCAGAGGGTTGCAGTCGCAAGGGCGCTCTCTACAGGCCCTTCTATTCTCCTGGCAGATGAGCCTACAGGGAACCTGGATACAAAATCAGGAGGCGAAGTAATGGATGTTTTTAAACGTTTAAACAGCGAGGGATTGACTATAGTTATGATAACACACGACCCGAGAATTGCAGGATATGCAGGAAGAGTTGTGAAAATGCTTGATGGAAAAATAACAGGTGAAACATGAATAAATTCAATTTAATTTTGATAATCGTACCGGCATTACTGATTGCGCAGGTTGCCTCTGCCGGCTATCTTGTGACCGAAAGCGCACCGGTTTATCCCGGAGATACGACTTATGTCTATTTCGTGGTAAATAATACGGGATTTGGTTCATTTCTGAATGACGTAAAAGTCAAGCTTGAGCCCAAAGATAACGCCTCGGCTAATGCAGTGACTATACTTGATGATGTGTATTCGCTGGGAACTATAGAGAATTGGGGCGACCAGAGAACCGCAAGGTTCAAAATCCATGTAAACCCCGACGCAGCGGAAGGCGATTATTATTTCAATGTATATACTACCTACCGGGGCCAGCAGATAAGCAGCAATACCCCGGCGCCTATAGTAACAACCGAGCTCAAGAACCAGATATTGACTATTAAAGGGAAGCCCTTAATAGTGCTGACTAATTCAACGCTTGGCATCATAGAGCCGATGAGCATTAATAAGGAAACGCTAAAGTTTAAAAATACAGGCACAGGCACAGTAAAGAACGCTGTAGCTGAAATAGACCTTACCGGCACCGGGGGAAGCAGCAAATCATCCTTTTCAATTCTTGGCGCAGGAACACAATTTTCTCTCGGTAACCTGAAGGCAGGAGATGAAGCCGAGATTACATTTGATCTGGCTGTAGACATTACCGCAACCCCGGGTGTTTATAATCTGCCTTTAAAAATTACAGGACTGGGCAATTACTCATCCGATAATTATGTCGGACTGGTTGTCGCAGGGACAACTAATTTTGAGATAAGTTACCAGGAGTCCCTGGGCTCTTTTTCGCTCAATGTCCTCAATATAGGAGTAAATCCTGCCAATTCGGTGACGGTCAGCCTGCCGCGGCAGAAGAACTTCTCTACAACGGGAAGCAGTTCTGCGGTTCTGGGGAATTTAAATTCCGGCGATTACACATCCGCCATATTCCAGATTGCAAAAATAACGGGCGCTGGCAACAGTCTTGAAGTCGATATACAATATACCGACACAAGCGGACAGAGACACACGGTCATAAAGTATCTTCCTGTAGATTTATCCACGGCTGGGGCACAAACCAAGTCTGCAAGTACAAATTATACAACATGGTTGCTGGCAGCTATCATTATATTGGTAATATACTGGCAGAGAAGTAAAATATCCGCCTATTTCCGGAAACAAAAAGGCAGCAAATGAAGATTCTTGATGTTTTCAGGCTATCCCTGAGCCACGTTAAAAAAAGCAAGATGCGAAGCTGGCTCACTATTATCGGCATTGTAATAGGTGTAGCTGCGGTCGTGGCTATAATCTCCATAGGACAGGGAATGCAAGCGAGTGTCCAGGCTCGCCTGGGCAGCCTTGGAGCCGATTTGATTACGGTCACACCGGGTTTTTCACGGGCATCAGGCGGCGGTTTTGAAGGGGGAAGAGGGGGTGGCGGTGCTACCATTAACCTCACGGATAGAGATGCAAACGCGATTAAGCAGTTGCCTGGAGTGCTATATGTAAACGGCATGGTTTCAGGCAGTTCGGATATAAGACTGGGCACAGAGAAAACATCAGTATCTATCAGCGGCGTCGATACCGCAGTCTGGCGCTCCATGGTCACCACGCAGCTTGAAGCGGGCAGGTATCTTCAGCCGGGCGATTCGAATGCTGTTGTTATAGGCAACTCTTTAGCTCATACTACCTTTTTACAGCCGATTACCCTGAATAGACCGATTACAATAGGAGGCAAGAGTTTCAAGGTCGTGGGAATCCTTGTTTCATCTGGAGGGGGTTTTGGAGGAGGGGGTGGTGATAATGCGGTATATATGTCCGCAGATTACGCCCGGGAGGTTATAACTACAAATGTATCCAGAAACACATTTACTTCAATCATGATAAAGATAGCCGACCCGACGCTGGCTGATAAAATAACGCAAGATATTATAAACAAACTTATGCCTGAGAGGCACGTCAATCCGAGAACCAGGGATTTTACAGTTACGGCATTTGCAACAATACAGCAGCAGATAACAAGCGTCGTCCAGACGATATCGCTGTTCCTTGCTGCGATAGCGGCAGTTTCGCTTCTTGTGGGCGCGGTAGGAATAGCGAATACCATGTTCATGTCTGTCATGGAACGCACAAGGCAGATAGGCTTACTCAAGGCTCTTGGGGCTACAGATAATGAAGTGATGGAAGTTTTCCTTATAGAATCGGGATTATTCGGGTTTGTGGGGGGTGTGCTCGGGATAATTTCCGGCGTACTGATATCGGTAATAATATCCGAAGTAGGCCTCCGGGCAATAGGACCTGGCGGGGCAATGAGCGCAGTTGTCACGCCCCAGCTTCTTATCTTCGCGCTTGCATTTTCCATATTCGTGGGTATAATCTCAGGCGTCGCGCCTGCAAGGTCAGCAGCAAAGATGAACCCGGTGGATGCCCTGCGGTTTGAACAATAGGATAGAACTATTCAAAAAAATTATTCATGGAATATTTTATCTTATCTTTCACTATTAACTGCTCGCAATATGGAAAAACGTCCAAAAAACGAAAAACTCTTCTCAAGGAACTTTGTTCTCACAAGCCTTTCCACCATAACAATTTTTACAAGCTTTTACTTCCTCCTCGTCACTCTGCCTATTTATATCCTGAAACTTGGCGGTTCAGAGTCCGAAATAGGTCTTATTATCGGCGTATTTACGATTTCAGCAGTGCTCTTGCGCCCTTTCATAGGCAGGGAGCTTGACAGGCGCGGGAGGAAAAAGATTCTTCTTGCTGGCTCGCTGGTTTTTCTTTTGTCCACTCTGCTTTATAACTATACAACAAGCGTCACCACACTGCTTTTACTGAGAGTGCTTCACGGTGCAGGCTGGGGCGCCGCAACAACTGCTGCAAGCACATTGATAGCAGACATCGCACCTCTTAGCCGCAGAGGTGAAGCCATGGGTATTTTCGGGATGGCTTCAAATGTCGCTATGGCTTTTGGTCCGGCATTGAGCATAATGCTTCTTGATTTCTCAAATTTCCCAACGCTTTTTGCAGTGAGCGCTTCGATTGCACTGGTTTCATTGCTTCTGGTTTTACCAATTTCAGAAACAATTGTTGTACACCCGAAAACCTCGCTATTCAGTAAAGAAGCGCTATTCCCGTCTGCAATGATGTTTACGGTATCATTGACCTACGGCTCAATCGTGTCCTTTCTTTCCCTGTTTGCCCAGAAACAGGGAATAACCAATCCCGGTATATTTTTCACGGTATTTGCGATAACATTGATTATTGTGAGGGCGCTTGCAGGCAGGCTTTCTGATATCAAAGGAAGAAATTATGTCATAGTACCGGGCTTGATTTTAATAACGTCGCTTATGGCTTTACTTGTGGACAGGGCGACCGAAAGGACGCTCGGCGCCGCTATGGGTACATTTACAGCAGCATTTGACCTCGGAATAGGCGCGGGCTCAATAGTCCTCGGGATAGTGCTGCAATTTTACGGTTTCAGCATCATGTATCTTTTAAGCGGATTGATAGTGCTTTCAGGAGCGGTATTGTTTTTAGCGATGAACGATAAAAAAGGGATGTAATGGATTTAGTCTCTCACGCCCTGCTCCCTTATCTACTGGGGAATTTACTCAAACGCAAAAAGGAAGAGATTGCCGCGCTTACCATAGGAGGAATAGCGCCGGATTTTGATATTTTTCTTCTCTGGATTAACTTCATTTATCCCAATTTCTTCCTTTTAACCCACCGCGGCATAACCCATTCCCTTTTTTTCGGGTTTTTCACATGTGTTTTCATACTTTATCTTGCAACGCAAAGCCGCGTGAAAAACATAGTTAAACGTTATATCGATTTTGAACCTGTGTTCTCGCGCCGTACTATACTATTTGCATTTGCCGGTGTGATAATACATTTAATTCTTGACTATTCGACAACCCGGGGAGTCCCGCTTCTTTATCCGTTTGACGTATCAAGATATTCTGCCGAGGTCTTTTTCTACACCGATACATACCTCATGATACTGGCGCTGGTTATGGTAATATGGTTATACAGGAAGCCGTTGCAGAAAAATACCGCAGTAAAATTTTTAGTAATTTATCTTATTGTTTTTGCAGGACTTGGAACTGCAAGACTTACCGAAAAAATCAGCGCCGAACAGTTTTTCCATGACACGGGAATAAAAGCCTATCCCACCATGAGTATTTTTGACTGGTATGCGCTAGGCATCGATAACAACGAAATAAAGATATACGAATACAATGGGTTTAACAGAACTTCGGTTTATAATGAAACGGTTCCTGCCCTTGACGTATTATCGCAGGGCGCAGGGCTTGATTCAGCTCTTGGCGCGGCAGGAGAGCTGCCGCAGATAAAGATGTTCGAGTGGAGAGCCTATGCGGTTGCAGTCAACGCCACTTCAAGCGATGGTGTATGGTTGTTGGAATACTATGACCCGCTTGGGAAAGCGATGGCAAGGGGCGCTCCTGCTTTTTTGATGAGAATCAATAAGCCAATCAGGGTCAAGGTTGAAGCGGGAAAGGCTGTTGTAGTATAGTGGAGAACACGGATTTTCCAGACATATAGCTGTGAACACTTCACGCGTTCCTGACGTCTGGTAAGAGAAAGCTGGTGCATTATATAAAAATTTGAACAGAAGATGCATCAAAATATATATCCCAAAAACAACAATAAACTACTATGGAAGAAATAATCGTAGATGAGACATATAAAATTCATTTTTCCAGGGAATTAATAAATTTGCTTAAAATCAAGCCGAAGGATCGCTTTGATATAGACATTAAGGAAAATAAAATTGTGCTCAAAAAGCGGGGAAAAGATTCTCTGATCGAGATGCTTGAATCCCCTGCTCATGCCGACCCTGCAAAAATCAAACAGCTAAATTTAAAAACCCTTGAGGAAGAGCTTTGGACGACATAAG
>JAPZAN010000252.1:1179-2647 GCA_027460605.1 Candidatus Methanoperedens sp. | reverse complement strand
CGATCCTTCTCGATAAGACCGGCACAATAACTGTAGGTAGCAGACAAGCAATAGAGCTCATGCCTTTCGAAGGCCATTCGGAGGCAGAAGTTGGAGAAGCAGCATTCCTCGCATCTTGGCATGACGACACACCGGAAGGGCGCAGCATAATCAGGCTTGCTTACAGTAGAGGTATGATACCGAAAGAACTGAATGCTCTAGCTCTTTCGGAGTCGTATGAGTTTTCTGCCACAACTCGAACAAGTGGAGTGAAGTTTGCTCTCGGTTCTGGCTTCATGTTGCCGAGGGGCGGCAAGGGCCCTCATGAAAGGCTGAGATTCAGACGCAAATTCACAGATTCCATCAATGGTTCGATATCGGAAGGCGAAACTGAGATAATCAAGGGAGCACCAGACGCGATTAAGAAGATAGCAGTATCTTGTCCTGCTGACTTCGACACTGTCATCAACAAGATCTCCGACCAAGGCGATAGCCCGGTTGCCATCTCCAAGAATCGAGAGATAATTGGCATTATTCGGCTAAGGGACATTCTGAAGACGGGCATCGAGGAGAAGATTCAGGCGGTCAAAGCAATGGGCATACGGCCTGTGATGATAACCGGGGACCAGCCACTCACAGCCAAAAGCATCGCATCAGAAGTTGGAATCGATGAATATGTCCCCCAGGCAAGGCCCGAGGACAAGCATGGAATAGTCCTACGAGAGCAAGCCAACACTAGAAAGCCGCCAACATGGTCGACCTTGAATCCAACCCAGCCAAAATTATCGACGTCGTTATGCTTGGGAAGCAGCTCCTCATGACGCGCGGAGCAGTGACCACCTTCAGCATCGCAAACGACGTTGCGAAATACTTCGCAATAGTGCCTGTCCTTTTTGCAGTTGTACCCCAGCTGCAGGCGCTGAACATTCTTCAGCTCGGGTTGCACAGCGCGGTGCTCTCAGCACTGCTATTCAATGCAATCATTATTCCGCTCCTGATCCCAATAGCAATGAAGGGCGTCTCCTTCAAGCCTTCGGACACGATGACTCTGTTTCTGAAGAATACGATGATCTACGGTGGAGGTGGAGTGATAGTTCCATTTGTCGGAATCAAATTGATAGATATCGCCCTCTTGGCGATTCATGTTTAGGAGATTGCCAAATTGAGCGAGAACAAGCAGGATTATGGACCCACGGTCAGACTTGCAATCATCTCACTCGCGTTGTGTGGACTTCTCTTTCCGCTGGTGGTGACCGGTTTTGCGCAACTTCTCTTACCCTATCAGGCAAACGGAGAGATAATACAGTTCCACGGGCGCGACGTAGGCTCCAGCCTGATTGCGCAGAGTTTCACCTCCCCGATGTTCTTCCATCCACGGAACGATTCAGCCTCCAGCGTGGACCCTGACATTACCCTTCAAGACGCTTATTCTCAAATCTCGAGGATACATTCAACAACTGGAATCCCATCAGACGAACTCAAACACACT
>JAPZAN010000252.1:0-1129 GCA_027460605.1 Candidatus Methanoperedens sp. | reverse complement strand
GTAGAGAGAACATTATGGGTCGTTGGCGAACCATACGTCAACGTCCTTAGACTCAACCTAGTACTGATCGATGAGTATCCTTCAATCTACGGATCATATCGCTAAGGCAAGGCGAGATTGAATTAGACGTGAACGGAATCAGCTAAGGCAGAAAGAATACCAATAGCCCGAGAATTCACAGCTGAAAGGCGACCATAGAATGAGATACAGGATAATGATACTTCAACTGGGATTTCTTGCCCTCAAATCGCGGCTATGCCTCAATTCGATATAGGCATTACACATCATCAAGTAGCATGCAAATCCCGACGGATGCTCTCCTACACTTAAGAGGAAACGTCACGATAGCGCGTGTGACTAGAATGCCCAGTCTTCGTGTGGTTCATGGAGTGGGTGACTAAATCTGAACTGATGCTTGCGCCTGCGAATCGCCTGCAGGCTGACTTCGGATGCTGGTCTTCTTCCTAGCTGAGTTTCTGAGCACCTGTTCCATCCCAAATTTGCCTTCGTCTATGGGCTTCAGCTCTATCCAGCCGCTCTTCTCAGCGTCAGTTAGGAATTCTTGTCCGCGGGTTGTGCGTGCGATCACAGTGCACCACCCTTCCGGGCAGCCCACCCCGCCGACTGATATGTCTGCGAACTCGGCTGTGAAGTCCTCGCAGACTCTGCAGCTTGACCGTACAAACTCGTGCAGCTCTTTAATCGGGACTGTCAGAACTTCTTGCCCTCCGATGGTAACTCTGAACTTCCCTTTCTTTATCGCAAAACGGCCGACTTTGCTCACATCGACGCCTTTGGTTCGCAGGTAATCTCCAATGAATTGATCGTAACGGTAACTCTCCATGCAGAACAGCCCGATCGCAAGTGAGACCGCGTTGGCGAGTTTCTTGGCCCCGAGAAGCGATGTTTGCATTTTCCTGTACGATCGGATTTGACATGGAGTACCTACGATGGCGACCTTTTCTTTTTCGTTCTCTTGCGTGGCTGACATGAGCCCGATGAGTGTCGGCGCAGGCGTGTAAATCGCACCTGAAAACCCCGTCCTGTGGACGGGGATGAAAGGTGCGTCTGCCGAAAGCAGAAAAAATGTGGTATATGAAACTTAATGACTATCCGAAGAGCTGCTCAC
>JAPZAN010000251.1 GCA_027460605.1 Candidatus Methanoperedens sp. | reverse complement strand
GATTTCAGACAAAGTGGAATATATACGAACCATGTGAGGATATACGAAATGAGTTCGGATATGAAGGAGTTATACGCAATCGGCTTCGGGACACTCAAAACAAAACTATTTATAATCAAAATCTAATTACTGTTAAAGTAAGGGGGTAAATAAATATGGCAAATCTAAAAAAATATTGGATTTTGGCGTTAGCGGTAATCTTAATAATTGTTGGCATTGTTTTAAATTCTGTTTATGGGAATATGTTCTCAGCAGGGCAGTTCTCATCAAATTATTTTGCAGCAGGTGATTTTTCCATAGGGATATTTGCAGCTGGGACTTTTGCTATAGGTCTGTTTTCAATCGGAATTTTTTCAATAGGTCTGTTTTCAATAGGTATTTTCTCCATTGGCCTATTCTCTGTAGGATTGTTTGTTATTGCAAGGTATAAAGAAACATTAAAGAAATAAATTTGTGGCGTCCCTTCGCCGACTACGCTCGCTGCGTATAACAGCGGATAAAAGGCTTTGTTACGCTTCGCCCAAATTGTCTTCGGCAACTTCTTTTATCCGTAGAACGTTAGCTGCAACCCTAATTAGACAAAATGACGACAAGAATCTGGTTAAGTGAAATTCAGTTTAGCGACAACTCTAAAATCGCTATTGACAAAAATGACATTGTTGTGTTATTCGGACCCAACAACGCTGGGAAAAGTGCATCATTAAAAGAAGCTGGAACACTTTTAAGGACAAAAAATAACAAAGGAAAAGTTTTAAAAGACATTACAATTGAGAAAGACGGAAGCGAAACTGAATTGATTTCATTTTTAGTAATGAGCCTGAATCTTTCTTTTATGAAGGAAAATCCCTTGAATATATTTTCAAACATATTTTGTCCTATTGATTTTGGATTTTAATTTTTTTCAATCACTGTGCCCGCATGCTTCCCGTAAACCGCGTCAAGGATAGTTTGGGGGGAATCCCCGTTCAGCACAATGGTCTTGATATTGCTTCTCTCAATGATTTTGGCTGCCAGAAGGTCAACCGGCGAATTTGCGCCCGCGACCATTTCGGTCTTCATTACCACTTCGATGAGCTGCGCCGGGGTCATGGTTTCAAATTTCCGTGCATCTTTATTTTTCTTCGGGTCAGATGTATAAACACCGTCGGTGGATGTTGCATTAATGAGAAGGTCAGCGCCAATGTATTCAGCAAGGACTGCAGATACGGCATCAGTGGTTTGTCCAGGTACAACCCCGCCCATGACAACAATCCTGCCGCTCAGGCTTGCTTTTTTCGCCTGTTCATAATCAAGAGGCGGCTCATGGTATGCTGACTCGCCAAGAGCTGCAATCAGGAGTCTGGCATTTATACGGGTTATTTTTATACCCAGGATATCGCAGGTCGCTTCATCCGCCCCGAGTTCCCTTGCCACATTAATATAATCGCGCGCCGCTCTCCCGCCCCCCGTAACAACGAATACGGCATTTTTCTTTGAGAGCTCCTTTAACATCGACGCATAGCTTTTGAATTTTTCAGGATTTAATTCGCGTGCAAGAACCGACCCGCCAACAGATATTACCACTTTCATATCTTCCAGTAACGTCCTCTAATAATATTATCTTTCTTGTACCGGATGAGACCAATCAGGTTCTTCTGTGAGAAACATCCAATGAAAGGACATAAGTATTTTGAAAATTATTAATAATTGATTATCAATGATCGACCTGGTATCGCCGTCATTCAGCAATATGGATGTCAATTTCGATTTTTTCCAAAAATTAGCGCTGGCTACGCTTATCGGGATTCTCATCGGCATTGAAAGAGAACACAGGCGCCCTGAAACAATGGAATTGATAGCAGGGATTCGTTCATTTACTATTGCCTGCATCGCAGGAATGGTTTCTTCGTACCTGGCATTGAAAATCGTTTCAGGAATCCTTCTAATTTCCCTTGCGTTTTTTGCGATAATATCTGCAATATACATTTACATAAAAAATGTAATATTGAAAATGCCCGGGATAACAGGTCCGGTTGCGTTATATTGTACGTTCCTGCTTGGCGTCTTAATAACGTATGAATTCTATATACCGGCAATCGCAGGGGCTGTGATTATTACACTTTTGCTTGCAGAAAAACGCCCCCTTCATTCATTTGCTACCAATCTTACGGATGATGAAATCTTAAGCGGCGTTCGGTTTCTTGCAGTTGTTTTCATACTTTATCCCATTACGCCGGATGAATTAGTCATGGGTGTAGTTAATCCAAGGACGATTCTCCTGATTGTGATAATAGTAGCGACTGTCAGCTTCATCAGCTTTGTCATTATGAAACAGCTCGGGACAAAACGCGGGATACCTGTTTCCGGGATGCTTGGCGGGCTTGTGAACAGTGAGGCAACGACAGGCGCCCTTGCTGCGATGGCAAAAAAAAGAACCGAATTGATAGAATCCAGTTACCTGGGGATTATCCTTTCAAATGCTGCAATGCTGGCAAGGAACATGGTCATAGCTTTCATTGTGGACCCGAGCGGAAAAGTGCTTTTATTGATGGCACCTGTGCAGATTGTAATTATCCTGTTTGCTGCAGCCGCGGTTATCAAATCAAGAGACCACATGGTTTCAAGCGAGACCATACAATTGCAGTCCCCGTTTGCGCTATCCCCGGCTGTAAAATTCGCCTTCGGGTTCACAGCATTATCTTTTATTTCAAGATTCGCCTACCTGTGGGCAGGTGCTGCAGGAGTTTACGCGATTGCGCTGGGGGGATTTATAAGCAGCGCAGTGGTAACCGCATCAGTGACGGCGCTTGCTGTTAGCGGCAATGTCTCATATAATACGGCGGCAATAACCGCTGTCCTTGCAAGTATAATAAGCACAGGCAATAAGATGATGCTTGTAAAATGGTCAGGACCGCCTGAACTTATGCAATTGATAAAAAAATCCTTCACCCGCTTCATAATATTCGGTACGGTCATCCTTATTATATGGGGGATTTTAATAAATCATTACTTTTAGGGATAAGAATCGCGTTTGGGATGTCGTATATTCTTGCTTTTTCCATTCCGAGAATGTTCAAAGCCATATCATAGTTATTCTGCATTATCCTGTTCTTCTGGATAAACGGTTTTATTTTATACATCAGTGAAGAGATATCGGGTTCTTCAATCGTGATACCTTTTTGATTCAGGCTTCTGTCTTTTCTTAATGCACCCAACAAGGCATAATAATGTAATGGTTCGCACAATACCGCAATAGCGGGATTATCCGATTGGACCGTTAAAACATTCAAACCTTCGATGATATTTGAGATTTTTATTTCATCTACTTTAATCTTATAATCCAGGAATTTTTCATACGATGATACGAATTTATCGGCTTGCACACTCAGATTTTTAACAATATAATCCCTGACTTTGAATTTAAGAAGTCTTCCAAGCCGGTTTAAAAGCTCGTTATAAAATTTTTCAGTTTCTTCGTATGATATTGCCATTTGCCTGGCTTTCAAGGGATTGTACCAGAGATTTTTTGGTTTTTCACGCAAGTTCATCAATTCATTGACAACCCTTGCAGCCTGCAACAGGAACTCGCCGTCCTTTTCAAAGATGTCTTCATATACCTCAAAATAATCCTCCCGGGATTTCGTATCAAGACCATAAAAAACAACGCTTAATGGAAGCCTGTCTTTACTTTCGATAAGCCTTGTATTCTTATCCACAACCTCATTTATATAAATCCTGTACAGGGTTTTTGCCGGCCCATCTATATCTGCCGAAGCTGTTTCATAGTACTCTGTCCAGAATTCGCGTGGCGAGACCAGTCTTTTATTGTATTTATTCTCAAGCTCGTACAGGTCGGTTGGAATATCAAGAAAAATCGCCTGCGGATCAATTATATCCAGCAGGGAAAGCACTTCCTTGTGAATATCATTTGCGCACAGGAGGGCGCGTCTTCCATTCTCCGGGAAGTATCGCTCAAGCTTGAATGGATAATCAAGATGAAAGAAAGTAGCCGTGTCATCAAGATTATTGAGCCAATCCCTTATCACAGCGTCATGGACATCAAATACGCTGATGACAGGAACCAGGAATAATTTCGTCATCAATAAAGTATTGTCATGGAGTTATAAACCTGTTTGCACAACTTTATTTTCCAGGGCTTTTTGCAGGACGCTTTTAATCTCCTTCCTGATATCAATTCCCGTAGAATTGTCAAGATAAAGGAGCCCTTCTTTTATCCTGGTTAAGTCAGGGGAATTTTTCTGAAGCTCGGAAATGGCATGGATTAAAATGCTGGTATCCTGCTTCTGTGTTTGCCCTGTTATGAGTACGAATGAGTTTCCCTCTCGTTCTAATCGTACCATAATTTCACCTCCGATGTATGCATCCACGAATAAATTATACTTAATAGTT
>JAPZAN010000250.1 GCA_027460605.1 Candidatus Methanoperedens sp. | reverse complement strand
CTGCTGGGACGGTTCATAAGTTTGCTTTTTGCTTCAATCAATGTAGTATCACTGATATGTGTAACAATGCCCATATGTAATCATTTTTTCCGATTACTGATTAGCTATACTGAATTGTATAACAAAAATAAATATAGACATTGATACAGAACTATGAGATTAATGTATAAAAATGAAAAAAATGTATTTAAAAACCTCAGAAGAAAGAAAAAAGTTATTAAAAGCTGATTTAACTGGAAAAGAGAGAGAAAATCTCCATATTCTGCTAAATAACTTCATATTTTTAGAAATTGATTGGCAGAACGATGCATAAGATAGTACTGAGATAGTATACCAAATTGTTCCACAACTTTTATATACACGAACGCAGTAATAAGTCCATTGGCGGTGGTCGAAACCTTTTTTAAACCACTAACCCCCCCACTCCCCAGACCACCGCACTCAGTCATAATATTTCATTTATTCAACTTTCCTTGTGGATATTATTGAAGTAATATTTACACTTCGTTTAGGTCCAAGTAACATATATTATCTATCAGAATATCTCCTTGATTTATTAAAAACTATCTCAAGGATGCCGTTCTTCAATACTGCTTTCATGCCTGTTTTATTAACTCTTGCGGGCAATTCTATCGAATCTATTACACTTTTTTCAGGATTGTCCGCAATAATTTCAAGCAGCCTTCCTGAACCTGCGAGTTTAACATTCTTCAGTTCCATTCCCGGAATCCCGATTATCGCATGGACTTTTTCATCGGTTTCAAGTATATCCACAGGTGTTTTCGTGGGCTTTTGGACGCCAATATCCCCATCGCCTGGAATCATAAGCGGAAACAGGTTAATCGAAATATTGATATTTACAGGTATATTCTCAGGAATATCAGCATCATCGATTTCCTGCATGATGTTATCCAGGGCTTCTTCCAATTGTTTCAGGAATTCATCAAAATCCGTTCTTTTTTTCATTTTTACTTTTCCTTTTTTGTTTTTTCTTTATCGATGGTTTTTGTAAAATTTGTCATCGCTTCATATTCTTTTAAATCCCACGGAGTAGGTCTTACAATATTAAAAGCTTTTTCAAAATGCTCGTTTTTAATCCTGATTTCAAGGGCTTCTCTCTTTACATCTTCCCTTTCCATGC
>JAPZAN010000249.1 GCA_027460605.1 Candidatus Methanoperedens sp. | reverse complement strand
GGATGTTTTGGAGTTTCATACGATTTGCGGTTTTTTCCAGGGTAGCCCATTATTTACCAACTCCTTTTGGTTCTTCTTTCTTTTCTCCTTCTTTGGCTGCTGCAGCTTTTGCCTGGATTGCTGCCCTTGTGACGCCTACAGTCCTGCCTTTCCTGCCTGTTGACCTGGTGCGCTGACCTCGTACACGAAGACCCTTATCATGTCTTACTCCTTTGTATGAACGCATCTTCTTCATCAGGTTCAAATCTTCATTAAGGCCCAGCATAACGTCTATTCCGATAAGATGCCTGTCTTCGCCTGACATTATGTCGTTTTGCTTGTTGACCATCCATGTTGGAACAATAGTAGTTATGTTATCTACAGATGATTGTAATTTTTCCAGTTCGGCGTCCTTGAGATATCCGATTGTTGCTTTCGGGTCAAGTCCTGAATTGGTAGAAATGATCTTTGCGATTCTCCTGCTGATGCCCTTTATTCCCGTGAGCGCATACTGGACGCTTCTTTTTCCCTCAAGGTCACTGTTGGCGATGCGCACGATGTGTCTGATCTCAGGTTCGCCTTCTTTTGCTTTGGGAACTTCCTTTTTCCCCTCTTTAGGCGCTCCTTTTCGCTCTTTTTTCGGGTGTTCTTTCCCTTCGCCTTCCCCCTCGTGCTTTTCGTGCTTCTTCTCTTCTTTTTTCTCTTTCTTTGCTTCTTTGGGCGCTTCTGCTTTAGGCGCTTCTTTCTTGGGAGCCTCTTTCTTGGGGGCTTCCTTCTTTGTTTCTTTTACTTCTTTTGGTTCTTCTTTTTTAGCCATCTGATTCCTCCTGTGGCTTTAGCCCCGGATTTATCCGGCGCAGCCCTCACATGCGGGCAGGGCTAATAGTGGGGCATAGCATTTATATTTTATGTACGTGTGATGTGTAACAATGTTCCGCATCATCCCCGCCATCGACCTCAAAAATAAAAAATGCGTCTCCTTAGTCCAGGGAATCCCCGGAACCGAGCGCGTGTCGCTTGATGACCCGCTTGCTGTTGCCAGGCGCTGGATTGGTGAAGGCGCAAATGTACTGCATCTCATCGACCTTGACGGCGCAATCGGGGGACAGAGGTTAAACAGTTCCATAATCGAATCAATAATAAAAAAATTCAATGTAGAAACGCAGGTGGGAGGCGGCATCAGGTCAAAAGAAGATGCCAGAGGGCTTCTTAATCTCGGCGTGAATCGTGTGATTTTAGGAACTGCTGCTATAAACAATCCTTCACTCGTAAAAGAACTCGCCCTCGAATTCGGGAGCGAGCGCATCATGGTTGCCCTTGATTCCAAAAACGGCAGGGTAACCACACACGGCTGGGCAAAGCAGTCGGTTTACACCGCAGTTGAACTCGGGAGGAAATTTGAGGAACTCGGAGCCGGCAGCATCCTTTTCACCGATATCGATACGGAAGGACTGCTAAAAGGAGTAAACCCGGAGCCCACAAGGGAGCTTGCACAGGCGCTTAGCATCCCTGTAATAGCTTCAGGCGGCATCACCACGCTTTCGGATATCGAAGCAATCAAAAAAACAGGAGCAAACGGGGTTGTGGTTGGAGCGGCGCTGTATGTTGGGAATTTTAAACTGCGTGAGGCTCTTGAATTAGAGGAAAAATAGTGTTTTAATCTCTTCATTATTATTCCACACAATTCAAAAAGCCGTAACAGTAAATTATTTACGTCATAAAACAAACATATACATAGATAGATGGGAATAACCCTTTACCTTAAAAGTGCCTTCAATGAATGAAGGAAAAGAACCTCCAAAAGTGAGTTTGAATTTTATAAAAAACAGAGAAAACATATACAACGGGTAAAACGGGGTTAAAAATGAGCCGGATAGTGAAACCCAGGATAGGAAACTATGATTGTTACAAGAAATATTTCCATTGATAACGACTGTATCAAAAAGATGGAACCATTTGTTGCAAAACACAATGGCAATTTCAGCGCAGCAATAAGGGATATAATCGACCATGTGGGAAAGTCGGGATTTCCCAATAATTCCACGGCTGTAGATGTATCCCTCTTCAAATGGATGCTGAATATGTTAGATTGTGTTCTTGTTCCTGATGAAGTACTGGATGAAATGATTGACCCGGTGCTGATAAATTCGATGAGAAAACTCGAAGAGCATCTCAGTTACAGGTTCGGGGAACTTGAGTGGAATATAGACCTCTCTTTAAAATGCGATAATGACAGGTTCCCTTCTGATGTAATGATTGAAATAAAAGGGGATACTCATAAAATAAAACTTGCTGCGTGCATATTATCCCAGTATATAGTCAAAAACTCAATTAAACAGGTACCGCTTGAAATAAAGTCAGTAATTAATTTAAATGATTGTATAAAAATTGAATTGTTAGGCTCTAATAAAAAAGAAGCCCTGAACAGCCTTAGAACATATCTTGGGGAAATGGAAGAGGTAACATGCGCTATAAAGAGCCGTCCTGATTTCTGGAAATCCCTTGTCAACAGGCATGTTTTAAGCGATTACAATATGGTCACAGTTCACAGGAATTACTTTGAGGATTTACTGGCGAACAATATACCCCTCGGGGAAATCAGTATAGAAAACATCGCAAAAAAGCCAATACAGGATATACCCCTCAAAGAGATGCTTTCCCTTATCAAGGAAGTTTATGAAACATCGCGGGTCGCAGACAGGGTTGAAATCGAGAAGGATAGGATAATATTATTTCATAATTATAGGAATAAAGATACAATAGAAAAATTGAAAAAAATCCTTGTCGCCCTTTTAGAAGTTAACGGTCATTTATTTGATGCCAAATCAACTGCCAATATGATTGTGCTGACGCACAGACCTGACGTCGGCTTAAAGGTCAATGAAATTGTAGATAATTTGAAAATCAGCAACAGCAGGGTAGACCAGGAATTGATAATGTTCACGACATTCCTTAAAGGTCTTAAGGAAATCCCGGACATATCATTATCCCTGACTGCGCTGGGCAGAAGATTCGGCAAATCCTTAATGCAGGAGTATGAAAAAGAAAACCGGATCAAGAGCTGGGATTTGGACTCTTTCAAAAATGCTTTTGAAATGTTTAATTCAAAACTGCATATCGACAGCGAATGGAAAATGGAAGGAAAAAACCTTTTATATACTATCAAGAAATGCAATATTGCAAATGAGGGGAACAAATTTGATACATTTATTTGCCATACGTCCCGGGAAACATTCAAAGGGGCGCTGGAGTATGCATTTGGAAATATGGCCAGATTGGAAATTAAAAAATTATTGTCCCATGGCGACAGTTTTTGCGAGGTTGTCATAAGGTTAGCTTGAAATTTCTTAATCATGGCTTATCATATCGATGTCTAAAACAATAGCATTTTATGGTCATATTTCTCTAAAAATTGGCAGATAATTTTTTGTACTTGTCATTACATATCGGAACTCAAGGAATGGAGAGTGGATTATATGAATTACCCGGTCAAGTATATTATAGCAGCGGCTGTGGGTGCAGCTCTTATAGGTGCCCCATATTATTTTCCAAAAGAAAGCCTGGAGGTTCTTTTCTCAGTCTGGTTCATGCTTATTCCTGTGGCATTCATTGTTTTCCTTATCTATGGTATTATTGTGTATCTCAGGGGTATGAAACACAGGATTACAGTATCAATAAAGCCTGCAGAAGCTATCAGGGCTTTTGCCGGCAGGGAAGCTGGAATCCGCAGTGTAAAGCGCAGCCTGTATGAAGAATTGAGTAACGGGATAAAAAAAGGATAATATCCATGGGGACAATTTGTGAGGTCATACCATAAGCGCTGGAGAAACGGTCATTAAGATAATGTATTGGCATATCCTGTCAATTTTTCCAGGGCTGAACCATTGATTAAACTGTAGAAGCCCGGTTTTATCTCCTTTTTGTTGTCATTTTTCCCTTTTGAATGCCAATAATTGGCATAATCAGTCATATTTTGACAAAATATGACAGTATATAGCGTTTTATGCTAAATTTTTGTCAATTATTCTTTTAGCATTGGCATAAAATAGACGAATTTAAGGGTGATTTAATATGAAGAATTGGGTCAAACATTTCGCAACATTTGTTGCCGGCGTATCATTTGTAGGAGCGGCTTATTTTATCCCCGAAGGAAGTTTTATCGCCTTCATTACAGGGTGGTTGTTCCTTATTCCGGCTGCAGTTGTGATATTCCTGGGCTATGGGCTCACGAAATACATGAAGGACAGGATAATATGATTATCACGAGACACATCTCTCTTGACAATGATTGCATCGAGAAGATGGAACCTTACGTGGAAAAACACAAAGGCAACTTCAGCGCAGCAATAAGGGAGATAATCGACAGGGCGGGGAATTATAATTCTTTCAAGAATCTCTCGGCGATTGACAATTCCCTGTTAAAATGGATGCTGAATGAAATAGATGGGATGCTGATTCCCGATAGCGTACTGGATGAACTCATTGACCCCGGTCTGATTAATTCTATCGGGAAACTTGAAGAATCACTTAACAACAGGTTCCATGAACTTGAGTGGGACATTAATCTTTCATTGAAATACGATAATGACATAAATCCCTCAGATGTGCTGATAGAGGTCAGGGGCGCTCCCCAGAAAATAAAATTCGCAGCCTGCATCCTGTCCCAGTATATGGTAAAAAATTCACTTGGAAACACGCCTCTTGAAATCAGGTCAGTTTATACCCAGGATGGGTGCATAAAAATCGAATTATCAAGGTCGGATAGAAAAGGAGCGCTTGACAGCTTGACTTCAAATTTTGGCGGGATGAATGGGGTAATAGGGGCAATAAAATCCCGTCCGTCTTTCTGGAAGGCTGTAGTCAACGGGCATCTTTTGAGCAATTACAATATGGTCACTGTACACAGGAATTATTTTGAGGACCTGCTTGCCGGAAAAATCCCGATGGGAGAAATAACGATAGAAGCCCTTGCAAAAAAACCCATACAGGAAATACCTCTTATTGAAATGCTTTCCCTTATAAAAGAGGTTTATGAAACCTCCAGGGTTGCAGACAGGGTTGAAATCGACAGGGAAAATATAATATTATTTCATAATTATAGAAATAATGAAGTAATAGAAAAGCTGAAAAAGAGCCTTGTTACGCTTTTGGAAGCCAACGGGCATTTGTATGATGCAAAGTCAACAGCCAACATGATTGTGCTGACACATCGGCCTGACGTGGGTATAAAAATCAATGAAATCGTGAGCAATTTGAAAGTCAGCAACAGCAGGGTCGATCAGAACCTGATAATGTTCATGGCTTTTTTAAAGGGTCTTAAAAACATACCTGATATACCAGTTTCACTGACCGCACTGGGCAGGAGAATCGGCATATCCCTGATGCAGGAGTACGAAAGGGAAAACAGTATAGAGAACTGGGAACTCCAGAATTTCCAGAAAGCCCTGGAAATAATAGATTCGAAACTTCACAGGGTTAGTGAATGGAAAATTGAGGGAAAAAACCTTATTTACACAGTTAAGAAATGCAATATTGTCACTGAAGGGGATACATTCGACACGTACGTCTGTCACACTATCAGGGAGACTTTCAAAGGGGCTGTGGGCTACGCTTTCGGGAATAAGGCGGAATTAGACATTAAAAAATTATTGTCACATGGAGATAATTGTTGTGAGGTGTTAATACGAGTACAATAAGAGCAAGTCGCTTTGGAAAAGACAAGGAATAGAATACCTGATAGTAGTCGCGTTTTGCTTTGCATTTATTGCATTGTGGATGCTGGTAAATACAAAGGAAAAAGAAGTACTTAAAATGGTTTCCCTGTTTGTTCCGCTTTCACTGATATTTGGCGGGGCGGCGGTCGTTGTCTCCTCATACGATACCCCGGATGTTACTTACTCAAACACTTCGGAAGCTGCGCTCACCGATATTGCCGGCAATCCGGCAATGATTGATTTACAGGACAAAGACACATGGTTCAAGGTCAATTCCTCGGAATATCTTTCCATCAAATATGAACAAGCAACTGATTTTCATAAAGCCATGAGCGGCAAGGTCGGTTGTACCACATGCCATCACAATAGCGGCGATGAAATTCATGCGTGCAAGGATTGCCACGGGGCACCTTTTAATCCGCACAACGCAAGCATGCCGGGTTTGAAGGCTGCCTATCATCAGCGCTGTTTGTCATGCCACAAAGAGGATTTCGGGAGCGGCCCTGAAAGCTGCACCAAATGCCATTCCGGGGCTATTCAAACTTCCAGTATCATTTCAGCTCCGCCACGTCCTCACCAGTTGACATGGGAAACATGTACGAGGTGCCACCAGAATGGCATCCCGGGCGGGCAGGTCTCAAAGATAGTTTATCACGATAGCTGCCTCAAGTGCCATGAAAAGGGTGTAGGAGGAGCTGCTGTAGTACCTGCCGACCACGCCGGACGCGCCGGTAATACATGCCAGGGCTGCCATAAACCGATAGGAGGATAAATATGATAACGAGAAGGAACTTTCTAAAAATCGGAGGCTCTCTGATTGCCTGCGGCGTTATAGGAAGCCAAGGAACTGCACTGGCATCTCTGGACTACACAGGCAACCCTGACCGCTTCGGAATGCTCACCGATACTACAAGGTGCATAGGCTGCCGCCGCTGTGAAGCGGCATGCAATAAAGCTAACAGCCTCCCGCCGCCCAAAACATCGTTCGAGGACACCTCGGTTTTTGAAGAGAAAAGAAGACCATACGTGGCGGATGTACAATCATACACCGTGGTCAACCGGTATGAAGGGAAAGACGGGAAACCGGTTTACCGGAAAATCCAGTGCATGCACTGCGACGAGCCGGCATGCGTCTCAGCCTGCCCTGTAGCCGCGATGAAAAAAACAAAAGAAGGTCCTGTCGTATGGGACGAGAAATTGTGCATAGGCTGCCGGTATTGCATCATAGCCTGTCCTTTCTACGTTCCGGCTTTTGAATATTCAAGCGCATTCTATCCCAGGATACAGAAGTGCTTTATGTGCTACAAGAGGATTTCATACGGTCTTGTTCCGGCGTGCGCCGAGGCATGTCCTGTCGAGGCAATTACTTTTGGCAAAAGAAGCGATTTGATGAAACAGGCAAAACTCAGGATATGGGGGGAACCTGATAAATATATCGACCATGTGTATGGTGAGGAGGAAGCTGGTGGTACCGGCTGGCTGTATATTTCAGGGGTTCCTTTTGAGAAGCTTGATTTCCCGATGAACGTGGGAATTACCTCGTATCCTAAACTCACCAAGGACTTCCTGTCGATGGTCAATCTCACTCTTGTTATGTGGCCTGCCATGCTCGGAGGCTTTTATTTAGCGTCGCATAACCGGGAGCATCAGGCAGTACATGTTGAAAAATCAGAAACAAAGGAGGGTCATAAACAATGAACGAATACGGGAACGTGGAGAAAAAAATATTCCATAAACATGAACAAACCGGTGCCGAGATTATTACATACTGGATACGTGATAAGCTTTTTATGGGGCTAACCTTCGAAGAGTATGTTAAAAGCCTTATTACCCCGCTTAATATTGCTGCGGGTGTGATTGTCCTTGCTGGGCTTTACTTCATATTGATGAGGTTCCTGTTCGGGCTTTCTGAGGTGACTGAAGGTTCAAATGAGCAGCCGTGGGGACTTTTCCTTAGCTGGGGTCTTTTTACCGGTGTCCCTTTTTCAGCTTCGGGATTTGTCGTCGGGACTGCGGTTTACATTTTTGGGCTTAAGAAATACCAGCCTATAGTAAAAAATGCAATCCTCCTTGGCCTGCTTGGCTATCTCTTCGCAGTAATTTTCCTGATGATAGACCTCGGGCGTCCCTGGCGGATATATTATCCCATGTTTATTTCATTCGGAACTGCATCAGTAATGTTCCTGGTGGCATGGCATGTGGCTCTTTACCTGTCTGTCCAGTTCTTCGAATTTTCACCATCGACCCTGGCATGGCTGGGCATGAGGAAAGTTCGCAAAATAGTTACGGGTATGACCCTGGGGCTGACCATTTTCGGTGTGATGCTTTCCACGCTTCACCAGTCAGCGCTCAGCGCGATGTTCCTGCTTGCGCCTGGGAAGCTTCATCCCATGTGGTACACGTCATACCTGCCCTGGCTTGCCTTTATCTCTGCCATTGGCGCTGCGCTGGCCCTGGTAATCGTGGTTTCTAAACTGACACAGGTCTTCATGAAGGACAGGGCTGACTCCCATTATCTTGCAAGCCTTGATGGCATTACGCTGGGTCTTGGGAAAGCCGCATCGTTCGTGCTTTTTACTTACGTGGGACTCAGGTTAATCAGCGTGACACATGAGGGGGCATGGGGCTACCTGAATACGCCTTTCGGGTACTGGTTCCTTGTTGAGATAACGATATTTGGAGTTCTTCCTTTCCTATTCTTCTACGGGGTGCAGAACAGGAATATAGGTCTTATCCAGTTCACAGCAGTGCTGACGATGATTGGAATCATATTGAACCGGTTCAACATATCGCTCATCGCGTTTAACTGGCAGCTCCCCAGCAGAGAGCTTTTCTTCTGGAAAGAGGCTGTGGTAGTCGCAGCGGTTGTGACCATCGAAATACTTGTCTACCGCTGGATTGTGAACAGGATGCCGGTGCTGCGGCAGCATCCGGACTATATAGGGGATGAACATTAACCGCTGGCCCGGTTAATCTGCCGCACACGCATGGCTTCGCCATGCGTGGACAACTTTTTTAAAGAATAGGAAAATATAAACTTCAAGAATGATTACTTTCACTCCGCTCTTGGCTCGCACATATATCAGGGACTGAACTATTACAATTTTGAGGTGATTCAAATGGATTTATTCTGGAGCGGTCTTGCAAGGCGTGCAGCCGAACACACAAGGGTTGAAAGACGAAGCCAGTTCAGCAAGGTGCATGAAATCGCTATCAAAGAACTTGAAATCAAGAACCATGTGGATGCAATTTAGAACCGGTTATGAACTACATTCTTCCTTTCAACCTTGAAACGCCCTGCCTTACTTTGAGGAGCAGCTTATCTGGCACGCATTCAAGGAACGCAGGAGACAGACAAACTGCGCGTATCATTGCCTGGGCTGCCCTTTCAAAACTATTCTGTGCATAATAGACAAGCCCCATACCCAGATAAGCTTCCGGGAATTCAGGGTCAAGCCGCAACGCCTCTTGGAACTCCCGGAGTGCGTCTTCGTGCCTGCCCGTTTCCGCATAAGCGTTGCCAAGATTGTTATGTGCAGGGGCATAATCAGGATTAATCCGAAGCGCCTCCTTGAATTCCTGTATTGCCCCTTCATTTCTTCTTTGAAGCGCATAGATATTGCCAAGGTTATTATGCGCGATTGCAAGCTCTGGATTTATCCTGAGCGCTTCCTGAAGTTCTCCGGCTGCCTCTTCGTATCTGCCAGAGCGGGCATAGATATTGCCAAGGTTGCAATGCGCCTCGGTATAATCGGGATTAAGCTTCAGCGCTTCTTTAAGTTCATTTACCGCTTCCTCAGGCATTCCCATCCTGTCATAAGTTACACCAAGGTTGTTGTGAACTTCAATATAATCCGGATTAAGCCTGAGAGCTTCATTGAGTTCCTTTATTGCTTCCTCATATTTTCCTATCCTGTCGTAAGCAAGACCCAGATTGTTATGGATATTGTGGCTTAAGCCGATGCCTGAAGTCATATGGAAAGACGAATAATATCCGGTTAATAGCTCCACAGTTTCCCCATCCAGTCCGTCCGTATTCTCCAGATGATGATAATTTCCTTTCCGTTCGTATTTCCGGGCATCTATTTCTTTTATCGAGTCAATGCTGAAATCTACTAAAATAATAGAATCGGGAGAGAAAACATCAATCACAAGAAAGACATGAGGGCCGGAGCTTGCAGCTTTCACTTCGGATACAATGGAGCTTAAGAGGATATAACCAAGCTGTGTTATCGCGGCGCAGGATGCAAGGAGTTCCTTGTCTTCCAATTTTTCTTTTTCAGGGATATCGGCTTTATCAAGGAGGAAAAAGATATCCTCATTCGCAAGATTAAGACCATTGACCAGTTGCATTATCAGGCGCGTCGGGGCGTCGGGACGGTAGTAGCCCTTATTCTCAAGGCGAAGCATGAGGTCTTTCAGGGAATTTATCAAACCGGCGGTGTCCTTTGCGATTATGGCGGCGTCAGCGGTTTGTTTTATCTTTTCAAATTCTATGTCTTCGAATAACGTGTAAAGTTCTTTAAGTATTTCCTCTATGTAGTTTTTGTTGTAACCGAGGTGTGTGAGGCTATCTTTGAGATGTGGAAAAGTATTTTCGACGGTCATTTTTTTACTATTCGTTGCATTTATCGGTTATAAAGTATTGTGTTAACTATAGTCAGGACTTAATTTGTAATAAAAAAGAGAAAAAGATTGGGATACCACTCCGGTATCATTCAATCCCTTTATAAAATAGCCCAAACCTACATCATATAGCTCTCAGGTCCAGGCATCGGCATCTCGGGCTTCTTCTCAGGGATATCAGCCACAAGAGCCTCCGTGGTCAGCATCAGGGCAGCTATGCTCGCTGCGTTCTGGAGCGCCGTGCGCACCACTTTCACAGGGTCGATGATGCCCGCCTCTATCATATCCACATAGGCGTCAGTCTTTGCGTCGTAGCCCATGTTGGGATTGGTCTCACTCTTGAGCTTCTCCACAACCACGGAACCTTCCTTTCCCGCATTCTCAGCTATCTGTTTTAAGGGCTCCTCAATAGCTCTCCTTATAATATCCACGCCAATCATCTGGTCGCCTTCAAGGGAGAGATTATCAAGCTCCTTTGCAGCCCTCAACAGGGCTATCCCTCCGCCAGCCACCACGCCTTCTTCAATGGCGGCTTTGGTTGCGTTCAGGGCATCGTCTATCCGCATCTTCTTTTCCTTAAGTTCGGTCTCAGTAGCCGCACCCACATTTATCACGGCAACGCCGCCAGACAGCTTGCCGAGGCGCTTCTTGAGGTCGGTCTTCTTATAATCGGATTCCTCAAGCTTGATGCGCCCTTCGATGATGGCTATTCTCCTCTTGAGGTCATCCTTCTTGCCCTGCCCTTCGATAATGATGGTTTTATCCTTGTTCACCTTGATTTTCTTGGCGCTTCCCAGGTCAGAGAGTTTTGTATTCTCAAGCTTCATGCCCGTATCTTCACTGATGACCTTCCCGCCTGTGAGCGCGGCAATATCCTCAAGAATCTCCTTTCGCTCATCGCCAAAGCCCGGCGCTTTTATCGCACACACCCTGATGGTGCCGCGAAGGATGTTGATCACAATGGTCGCCAGCGCCTCGCCATCGACATCTTCGGCAATGATGAACAATGGTTTATTCTCCTTTACCACGGCTTCCAGTACCGGTATGAATTCTTTCATTGCGCTTATCTTCTTGTCATAAAGAAGAATCAACGGGTTTTCAAATAAGATTTCCATTCCTTCTTTATCCGTGACCATGTACGGTGAAATGTAGCCTTTATCAAGCTGCATTCCCTCCACGACTTCAAGCGAGGTCTCCATGGATTTTGCCTCTTCTACGGTAATGACGCCAGAAGCTCCCACTTTATCCATTGCATCCGATATCAGGTTCCCTATTACTTCATCGTTATTTGCAGAAATGGTTGCCACCTGTGTTATTTTCTCTTTGGTCTTGACCTCTTCGCTCATACCCTTGATGGTTTTTACCACAGTTTCAGTTGCCCGGTCGATACCGCGCCTGATTTCAATAGGATTGGCTCCCACGGTGATATTCTTCATGCCCTTGTGGAGAATTGCCTGCGCAAGGAGCGTCGCTGTAGTTGTCCCGTCGCCCGCCACATCCTGCGTCTTTGTCGCCACTTCCTTTACCAGCTTTGCTCCCATATCCTCATAAGGGTCTTTGAGGTCGATTTCTTTGGCGATAGTTACCCCGTCGTTGGTAATCACCGGGCTTCCATAGCTTTTTGAAAGCACTACGTTCTTGCCTTTAGGTCCAAGCGTTATCTTCACGGTATCAGCCAGCTGGTCAACACCTTTCATGAGTGCATGCCTGGCTTCATCACTGAATATTATCTGTTTTGCCATATTATCCCTCTATCTTTGCGATTACATCCTTTGATTCAAGGATGAGGTATTTTTCCCCGTCCACTTCGCAGTCTCGGGAATGAATATCCCGCCTTTTGTCTTTTCTTCTTCTTTTACCGGTTTAATTAAAACTCTTTTACCTAATGGTTTTATTTTCATCAAGTCACCTTCTAATATAAAATTTTTTCAAATGAACGTGTTGAATGATTTATCATGTTTGCAGTTCATAAATAATTTTCGTAATTGTGATATTGTTAATTTAAAGAGATACACTTAAACATTTTCTCCGACATATAATCTCATTGGTAGTGAGGAAATTCTTATAATAGTTGATGATTTATTAACAGGAAATAATAAGGATATAAAACAAAATGAATCCAAAAGCCCTCATCCTCACCGGTTACGGTATCAACTGCGACATGGAGACACAGCATGCCTTCAAACTTGCAGGCGCTGAGGCCGAACGTGTGCATCTTACAGACCTGATTAACGGGGCAAGGAAACTTTCGGAATTCCATATCCTTGCGTTCCCGGGCGGGTTCTCGTTCGGGGATGATATTGCATCGGGCAAAGTCCTTGCCAACATGATAAAATATAATCTGGGCGGGCAGGTCAGGGAGTTCATAGATGCGGGTAAATTGATAATCGGCATCTGCAATGGTTTCCAGGCGATGGTAAAGATGGGGTTGCTGCCAGCTTTTGATGGTGATTATTCCATGCAGGATGTCACTCTTACTTTTAATGATTCCGGGAGGTTCGAGGACAGGTGGGTTCACTTGAAGACAAATAAGAACTCAAAATGTGTATTCACAAAAGGAATTGACGGCATGTATCTTCCGGTGCGGCACGGCGAAGGCAAGTTCGT
>JAPZAN010000248.1 GCA_027460605.1 Candidatus Methanoperedens sp. | reverse complement strand
TCGCGGATGCTATCACCGGGGCCACGCTTACAACACTTACACTCTTATCTATAGTGTCAGTGGCAATGATTCCCTTCACGCCGGCTTTAAATAATTTCAGAATGGCATTGTTTGAGAGGACAGGATGTACACAGGCGGCAAATACTTCATGAGCGCCCTGCTTCCTGAGCAATGATATGGTCTCTGCCATCGTCCCGCCTGTTGAAATTATATCATCGATAATTATTACATCCCTCCCGTTGACGTTTATATTTTTAGGCTGGATGGTTACGCTCTCTCCGTTCAAACGTGTTTTTTCAAGGTAATCATAATCAATACCAAGGTCTCTTGCCGCGTTCCGGGCAAGAGCGATAGCGCCGTCGTCCGGCGCGACAATAAGAGGGTCTTTGAATTCCATATTTTTTATGTATTTTCCTATCATGGGGGTCGCATCAAGATTAACCGCTTTTGCATCAAAATAGTCAAGAATGCTTTCAGCATGAATATTGATCGTAAAGATATTATCCGCTTTTATCGCCCCTGCCAGAGCACGCGCGCTTATCGGTTCCCCCTTCTTGAATTGTTTATCCTGCCGCGCATAACCCATGTACGGAATTACAACATTGATTCCGGATGCTTCGCTACAAGCATCGATTAACTGGAGAAGTGCAATAAAATCAGAATCGGTCACAGTGCTTTGAATTATAGTAACATCAACGCCTGCAAAATCATCTAGGATGCGGGTATATAATTCCCCATCGGGAAATTTCTTGAATTCGCTAACCAGCAAATTTGATTTCAATTCCTTTGAAACTCTTCCTGCAAGCAGTTGTGAAGCAGGACCGCCAATAATATCCAATTCAATACCTCATGCCTGTAATAGACAGAAAGAATATAAAGAATTGGTTTAAAGGCTATAATGAATTTTTATCTTGCTGATATGCTGATAATATGTAATGTATTATCGTTATATTTATGTACTGCTTTAGCTATTTAAAAACGCCGCAGAAGTTCAGATTATAAGAGGCATCTTTAACGCTTAAAAACGATAGTTTTTAACGCTATACGTTGAAATGCAAAAACTTATAATAAAGCGGATTAATAATCCACGTAAACAACCCCGGGAGAAAAATACATGACGCTATTTATTGAAATCAAAAATCTTCGTGTTGGCT
>JAPZAN010000247.1 GCA_027460605.1 Candidatus Methanoperedens sp. | reverse complement strand
AAAAACAAATCAATTTTACTTGATTTAAAATCAATTTTTCTGATTGAACATATTTAAATATAAGCGCCACATTTCGAAAGACCGGTAATTCTTATGAGTCTAATCACTGAAGCAAAAAAAGGCAGCATTACAAAAGAGATGAAACAGGTAGCGAAAGATGAGGGCGTTGAACCCGAATTCGTGCGGCGCGGGATAGCAAATGGAAGAATAGTCATCCCGGTGAGCCCTTATCGCTCCCCAAAACCATGCGGCATCGGAAAAGGGCTCCGGACTAAAGTGAACGCCTCTATCGGTACATCCTCGGATATAGTGGATATCGAAATGGAAATAGAGAAGGCAAAGGTCGCAGAAGCCACAGGCGCAGACACGCTCATGGAACTCTCAACAGGCGGGGATTTTTATGAAATCAGGAAAAAAATCATTGAAGCGACAACACTTTCAGTGGGAAGCGTGCCTCTTTACCAGGCTTTTATCGAGGCTATCAGAAAATACGGAAGCACGGTGGACATGAAAGAGGATGAACTTTTCAAGATAACAGCGGAGCAGGCAAAGCTTGGTACGAATTTCATGGCAATCCATACCGGAATAAACCTCTTTACGGTTGAGAGGCTAAAAAGACAGGGGCGCTTCGGGGGGCTTTGCTCCCGCGGCGGCGCGTTCATGACCGCATGGATGCTGCATAACGAGAAAGAGAACCCGCTGTACAGCGAATTCGAATACCTGCTTGAGATAATGAAAGAGCATGAAGTCACGCTCAGCATGGGCAACGGCATGCGCGCCGGCGCCATACACGATTCTACAGACAGGGCGCAGATACAGGAACTCATAATGAACTCGGAGCTATCAGACAGGGCGCACGAAGCGGGTGTGCAAACAATCGTTGAAGGTCCGGGTCACATCCCGATTGACGAAATTGATGCAAACGTGAAACTCATGAAGCGATTAAGCGGTGAGAAGCCGTTCTATATGCTCGGGCCTCTCGTCACGGATATCGCGCCGGGCTATGACCATATCGTTGCGGCAATAGGCGCATCCCTTTCAAGCGCAGCCGGCGCCGATTTCATCTGCTATGTAACTCCAGCGGAACATCTTGCGCTCCCCAATATCGATGATGTGAGGCAGGGTGTCATAACCGCAAGGATCGCAGCACATATAGGTGATATGG
>JAPZAN010000246.1 GCA_027460605.1 Candidatus Methanoperedens sp. | reverse complement strand
ATTTCCGCAAATTATCCACAAATTTTTGGCTGTCTATATCATAGCCCCACGCACCCAGAGCATCCTCTACAGCGCTTGTTTTTTTCCTGGATATTTTCTGCTCCCGAACCATATTTAAAATGGCATGGAGTTCTTTATCAAGGGCTATGAGCCGCTTTTCGAGATTTATCGAAGATTCCATAAATGTCACAGCTAAATTAGTATGCTATTATTAATATTGTTATCCCTTTGCTTGCTCTCTTAAGACGGCGCCGTGAACGGCGGAAGGCGCGCGGTTTTGAAGAGAGGCAGCCTGAGGAGACGTGTCGGGGAAGCTTGTTTGGGTTTATTCGACCCGCGCCGGGTATCGGGTGCGTGGTGGGCTTGTTTTATCTTTCATAATAATTAGAATTTATTTTAATTAATCCCAACCGTATGAGCCTGCTACGAATTGCACTAGGTTGTCTACCTAACTTTTTTGCTATCTCTAAATTTGACATATTATCTTTAAAGAGTTTTTCAAGCTCTGATTCTTCATTTCTAGTCCAACTCTTGTATGCTCTTGGATAGGACTTTTTAATAGTATTAAGACGTTCATCCCAACTAATGCCCTTTTTCTCAGGCAGAATGTTTTGTTGCGATTCACCTTGACTAACAGCATTATGCTTTTCAGGTTGTGATGAAATATTCGCCGAATAATTTTGATATCTCTTGGTTGAAAAGTGCCACTTCCATATTTTTTCAATTCGATAATATCCTCTATCCATTTTAACTACAATAAAACCAAGAACGGGCGCAAATAAAATTATTTGCATAGAATTAATAAAAACTGCGGCCAATACTGTCACTAAACCTGCACCAATGCCAGCCTTTAGATAATTTGTATGCCGCTTTTTCGCATAATTGTACTCATCCTCAAGTTCGGGTGGCATTGCTTGATGATTTAAGACGGCTTTAACCAGCGATGCCGTAGTGTACGATGCAATCTCAAGTGCCTTTTCTGGACTTTGTGGTGAACTATAATTTACCAACGTCTCGACATAAAAAGGATCGCAGCGTGAATCGCCTATACCTGCAGACAGAGCATTATTATTAATGTCCAGAGAATTTATTTCATTTTCATTTGAATCGTGCGACCAGCCTAAAAATCCTTTACTTACAAGACTATCATGAATGTAATGCAATGCTCGTCCAAGCTGGAATCCTGCATCATTTTCTTTTCCATCAAGCCAATGTCTGCGTGACTGCCATATCAGTTTTATAATTTTATCGGTGTCGGGATTATGATGGGATTCGAGGGGTCTACCTTGATTTTTCAACCAAGTGTTAGTCTTATCAGGATATACTACACCATCCAATAATCCTGTATATGTCTGTGGAGGAACATGATGTTGTTGCGTTGCTGCCATTATAAGCCGTTTATGATCTTTCCATTTCATTTTTTCAACAGTTTTTAATATATTCCTACAGCTATTTAAATCACTCCCATCTCCCCCAGCCTCTCCGGCAAATACACATCAGTCACATAATCCAGCCCCTTCCCAGCAAAAGCCTGCTGCTCTGCCTTCTTCCCTATCTTCAGCATAAGATTAATCTGGTCTTTCCAGTAAGGCGTATCAAATCTCGGGTCTGTAAGCTCGCTCTGCAGCGCCTTTATATCCTGGTCATTGAGCTTGTCCGTGGAAAGCTCATACTCCACAATGTCGGATGACTGCACCCCGATGAACTTTGCAGCAGGCGTAGCCATGAACTCGGAGAGATGCGCGCTCTTGATGGCGCCGTATGCCACGCTTGCGTATATGCGGAAGCTCCAGGGGTCGCCGTCAGTGAAAACCACCACGGGAAGCTTGAGTTCCTCGTTCATGCGCTTGATGATGCGCCGCGTGCTGCGCGCTGGTTGTCCTTTCAAGTGCACAAGGATGGCATCGAATTTCTCATCAAAACCGTTCTCGATGAGCCTGTCCTGCATACCGCCGGTCTCGATTGCGATAATGAACTTCGCGTCATGCTCCACGAACTTAATCGTCTCCACATTGTAAGGAATCTGGTAACCTGCCTCGCCAACTTCGTCCTGGCAGTGCATGGTACGGTCGCCGCGCTTTGTTAATTCCTTGATTTTGATAGGCCCATACAATGTCGCGCCATTCTCCTCGGGGCGCACATGGAAATCCTCGCGCTGCAAGCCGGTTATTATCTCAAGGTCTTCAATCAGGCGGTCGCTTTCAGCCTGCTCGTGGAATTTTGCAATATCCCAGTTCTCGCTGATATAATACAGTTCTCGAAGGGTTGAGCTTTTGTTCTGGTCAAGATGTCCTTTCATCAGAAGTTCCACAACATGCGAGGTCTTAAGAAGCTGCGTCGCACCCTTTACTGTTTTCGCGCTGCGCATGCTCTCGCTGTCTCCGTAAACCCACACATCGCTGTCCTCGTTCAGTTCGATATTCTTCTTGGTGCGCGAAGGCAGGACGATATGAGGTATAGTCTCGCTCTCGAATTGCTCATAGAAATCCTGGATGAGTTTCTTTAGAGTCGTCTTTGAGAGAGAATCACGTATCTCCTTATTGCTTTTCTCGGTTTGATGAACCCCATTAGATTCATCCTTTTTAGACGGGTTCATCAAAGTCATACATTCACCGCTTTTGCGCCTGTAATAAGTTCACTCTCGATGCCCTCAACCACAAGCTGGGGAAGTTTTGCAGCCTCATCCGGCCCGATGCCAAGTTTGTAAATAACCGCTTTCTGTTCGCCGGGCTTAAGTGAGATTTTCCATACATAATCTATCTGCTTTCCAACAGGGATTTTCTTTGGTTCCGGGCTTGGCGATTCGATCGAAAAGGGTAGCGTCTCATGAAGAATGAAATGATGCACCGAATCACCGTGGTTTTTCAACCTAATTTCCACATCGAACCCTTTCCCGTTCTGCATCACCACTCTCTGGGCAAACACATTCCCCATGATTTTCGCAACTATCGGTGTAATATCAGGCGTCGGGCGCTCAAGAATCTCGCCAACCTTTTTTGCCATGCGGGGCAGGATGGAATAGATTATTTCCTCTTTTTCACGCCTTTTTTCAAGATTGTCCTGCCTAGACAGATAGAGCTTGAGCCGCCGCGCCACATCCTTTAGCGCAAGCTCCACTTCACCTATGATTTCAGGAACATCGGCAATCGCTTCTTTGGATTCGGAAGTAAAAGGAATATGCGTGGATGCAACATGAACTAAAATTATGGCAGGACCGATGGGAAGCGAGCCGCCCGGCTGGTCAAGGGAATAGTTCCTCCAGTTGATATTCTCGATTGCATGTGTTATGGCGCAGGCTCCCTGCTGGTAAAGAAGTGGCACCCGATTTGCAAACCTCAATATCTCCACCTTCTCCTCTTTTGGGAGATTGCCGCCGTAAGCTATCCCGGCTTCCACCTGGAACGGGTGACCGCTATGCACACCCGCAGGCCGCGTCGTGGTTTCGATGAAATCCACAGTATGTTCTTTCCCTACGCCTTTTCGGATAAGCTCCTCTGTGATGGGAGAAAGGCAATCGGTAGATGGCGCCATTATCTTTACTTTTTTGAACGCCTCATGAAGCCTTTTCGCCTCGTCGAGTGTTATTGCCTTCGGGTTGGTTTCAGTGTCAATGCCCGCTTTATTGCAAATTTCCTTTGCGGTTTGCGCGCCAATTCTTGAAAATGATTCACGTAAAAATTCATCAAGTTTATCGGTTTCGGAATACCGCAGCATCTTCATCAGCGTACCGAGTTCGATTCCATGAGGATGCGGAAGGATCTCAACCGCCTGCACGGGCTGTTTATCGGTCGCCCTTTCAAATATTATCTGGTTATTATCGGGTTCGATAAGAGTAATACGAGCATGTGGGTTTACGATCGCTGTATCCTTCAGGTATTCATAAACGGACTGCCTCCTTCCCTTGATATACGATGCTTCCATCTCAAGTTCAATGCGCGTGCCCCGCAGCCTGTCCCAGTCGGTTATTTTATCGACAATGATTTCCGGCTCGTTGGTCTGGGTGTTTATGAGAAGTTCAAAATAGTGTGCCGGTGCGTCCTTATCTATTTTGGATACGATTTTTGCAGGCCTGCCCGACGTGAGCTGCGAATACAATACGGTCGCCGAGATGCCGATTCCCTGCTGCCCGCGGCTTTGCTTGACCGCATGGAACCGTGAACCGTAGAGCAATTTTGCAAAAACCCTGGGGATTTGCTCTTTTACGATTCCCGGTCCGTTATCTTCCACGATAAGCGTCAGGTTATTTTTGGACGCGTTTTCAAGTTTAATTAAAATATCAGGAAGTATTCCCGCTTCTTCGCAGGCGTCAAGGGAATTATCTACCGCTTCCTTGACCGATGTTAACAGGCTTCTGCTACTTGAATCGAATCCGAGTATTTGCCTGTTTTTCTCAAAAAATTCAGCGATACTGATGGCCTTTTGCTTTTTCGCAAGTTCTTCGGCAATGACCATTAAGTATCCTCTAAAGCTCAGCTCCCACTATTGTCTGCGTTTTCGTGACGTTTTCGCTT
>JAPZAN010000245.1 GCA_027460605.1 Candidatus Methanoperedens sp. | reverse complement strand
ATTATCTAAATCTAACTACTTTTCTTCGGATGATTATTTGCATGGATGTTTTTCGTACCGCATCAATGCAAGTGTGCTATAATTGGCTGAATGTCCTTAAAAACTTTGTGGTTATAATCCTTATTGCCTGTACTTTTTTAGTTTGCGTTGCTATAAAACGTTAAGCATGGAGCCCGTATCGTGTTTAAGTACAGATTGTTTTATTCATTGAATGTATTATAATATATCGCCAGTCTATTGCCTGTTTCTGAGTTAATTATTTATACTATCATAGCGATAGCCAACTTCCCCAAATAGAGGAAAAATGCCTGAATATACACTGTTCTTAGGTTGCATCATCCCCGCCCGCTTTCCTTTCATGGAAAAATCAACACGGCTTGTCATGTCAAAACTCGGCTGCGTTCTCCACGACCTTGAAGGGGCGACCTGCTGCCCTACAAAAAGTATCATAAAGCCACTTGGCGACATGACATGGTACGTGACTGCGGCAAGGAATCTCGCTTTAGCGGAGAAGGCTGGTCATGATTTGCTCGTTCCCTGCAACGGCTGCTACAGTACATTAAAATCCGTTGAAGTCGAAATGAGGATAAATCCCGGTCTTCGGAAAGAGGTGAATACAATACTTTCCTCGGCGGGACTGGAATACAACGGGACAATCGAAGTAAAGCATCTCGTAGAAGTGCTGCATGACGAAATAGGCATACCGAAGATAAAGCAGCACATCAAGAAACCCTTTGACGGTATGAAGATTGCAGCGCACGCCGGATGCCATATGCTCCGCCCAAGCTCTTCTATATTTTTTGACGATCCTAACAAGCCAAAAAAGTTCGATGCATTGATAGATGCCCTCGGGGCAAAGAGCATCGAATATGAAACAAAGATGCTGTGCTGCGGCGGTAACCTGAACGCTGCCGACGAGCCTGAAGAAGCCACAGCCCTTGCTCGCATGAAGCTCCTTGAGGTCACAAAAAAGGCAGATGCGATTTCCCTCACATGCCCATCGTGCTTTATGCAGTATGATTCGCGCCAGTACCTCATGCAGAAAAGCGGTGAGAAATTGAACGTCCCGATCCTGTATTATCCCGAATTGCTCGGGCTTGCTATGGGTTTCACGACAGAAGAACTTGGCATGGACATGCACAGGATAGACGCTGCCGAATTCCTGTCGAAATGGGATTCAAGATATAACTACCTTAAGAAACTCAAAGAGGTATTCGACCTGCCTGCAATCCGGAAGTGCTATGAGTGCGGAGCGTGCGTAAACGACTGCCCTGTTGTGAAGATAAACCCTGAATTCAATCCCAACGAGATAATCGGAAAACTGCTGTCAGGAGAACTTGAGGCTGTAATTGAATCGCATAACATATGGCGATGCGTGGACTGCTATACATGTTATGAACTCTGCCCACAGAAAATGGGCATGAATAAGATATTTGATACACTAAAGCATATCGCTCTTGAGAAGGGAAAAGGACCGAAAGGCTTTGCCGCCAGCATCGAGATGTTCAAGAAAGATGGGAGACTGGGAGAGCCCACGTCTGTCAGGAAGAAATTGAAACTTCCCGAGCCGCCAAAAAGCGGGGCAGAGGAATTAAAAAAATTATTAAATCATATTAATCAAAAAGGAGAAGAAAATGAAGTGTGATGGAATTCCTTCGGGATGTGCAATATCCGGAATGATGAGTGAGCAAGGAAGACGCATCGACGGCAGGATTATAATACAATCCATTGCCTGCATGCATGACCGCTCAAACGGGCTTGGCGGTGGATTTGCAGCCTATGGTATTTATCCGAAACGAAAAGACATGTATGCTTTTCACATGATGTATGACAACATGGAAGCAAAGGAAGCCACAGAAGAGTTCTTCAAGGACTACTTTAATGTGGACAAGGACGAGCCTATTCCCACACAACGGGAAAATGGGATTTCGAATCCCCCCATACTCTGGAGGTATTTCCTTGAAGTGCCCGAGAGCAAACTTGAGTTCCTAACCGAGAGGGATTATGTCACGAATACCGTGATGAAAATCAATTCCGAGATAGAAGGGTCTTTTGTTGCATCAAGCGGCAAGAACATGGGCGCATTCAAAGGCGTGGGGTATCCTGAGGATATCGGCAGGTTCTACAAGTTAGAAGATTACAGCGCATACATCTGGACTGCCCACGGCAGGTTCCCCACGAACACACCCGGCTGGTGGGGAGGAGCCCACCCATTCACACTGCTTGACTGGTCAGTGGTTCATAACGGCGAAATCTCTTCATATGGCATCAACAAGCGTTACCTTGAGATGTTCGGCTATAAGCTTGAATTAAGAACCGACACCGAGGTTATCGCCTACCTGATTGACCTGCTCGTACGACGGCATAAGCTCCCCATTGATAAAGCCGTAATGTGCCTTGCATCCCCATTCTGGAAGGATATAGACAGGATGGAACCCGAGCAAAAGAAAACCGCCACTATGCTGCGGCAGGTTTACGGAAGTACGCTTTTAAACGGGCCATTCAGCATAATCATAGGGCACAGCAATGGAATGATAGGATTGAACGACAGGATTAAGCTTCGTCCCATGACCGCAGCCCGAAAGGACGATATGTTATACATGGCCTCAGAAGAATCGGCTATCAGGGAAATTGCTCCCGACCTTGATGAGGTGTGGAGCCCGAAAGCAGGCACGGCTGTAATAGGTACACTGAATGGAGAGGTGGAATAATGGAATCACAACTTCCCGCAGAGTTTGCTGTGAACGTGAACCAGGAAAAATGCCGCCGCTGCAAACGATGTGTGATAAATTGCAGTTTTGGGGCGATTGAATTCAAGGATAAGGTCACCCCGAATAACAAGCTGTGCGTGGCATGCCACAGATGCGCAACCCTTTGCCCAGAGAACGCCATAAACATCACGGAGAACCCACTTGATTACAAGGATGGATATAACTGGACGCCTGAAATAAGAAAGAACATTTTAAAACAGGCAGAAAGCGGCGGCATCATCCTTACGGGCATGGGAAATCCCAAGCCTTATCCCATCTACTGGGACCATATGCTGATAGATGCCTGTCAGGTGACCAACCCGTCAATCGACCCGCTGCGCGAACCAATGGAACTGCGCACGTACCTTGGAGCAAAACCTGACAGCCTGGAATTCGATGGGAACGTGAGCCTGAAAACCGAACTTGCGCCGCAGGTGAAACTTGATATACCAATAGTGTTCGCTGCAATGTCATACGGCGCCATTAGCTTAAATGCCCACAAGGCGCTTGCCATGGCTGCAACGCGCATGGGAACGCTGATGAATACAGGTGAAGGCGGGCTTCATGAGGATATCGCGCCTTATGCTGACAGGATTATCGTGCAGGTCGCATCCGGACGGTTCGGCGTGACGAGTAAATACCTGAACAGGAGCGCTGCGGTGGAAATAAAAATCGGGCAGGGTGCAAAGCCCGGAATTGGCGGGCACCTGCCGGGTGAAAAGGTAGGAGAGGACATCTCCAAGACCCGAATGATACCCGTAGGAACCGATGCTTTATCTCCCGCACCGCATCACGACATATATTCAATAGAAGACCTCTCGCAATTGATATATGCGATAAAAGAGGCTACCGATTATAAGAAACCCGTTTCGGTCAAGATTGCCGCAGTGCACAATGTAGCCGCCATCGCAAGCGGCATCGTGCGCGCCGGAGCTGATATTGTGATGCTTGACGGGTTCCGCGGAGGGACAGGCGCGGCTCCCATGGTTATAAGGGACCATGTTGGAATACCAATCGAACTTGCCCTTGCAGCTGTTGATGAAAGGTTGAGGCAGGAAGGTATACGCAACCGCGCTTCCATCCTTGTGGGAGGAAGCATAAGGCAGAGCGCTGATGTTGTAAAAGCCATAGCGCTTGGCGCGGACGCCTGTGTAATCGGCACCGCCTCCCTTATAGCGATGGGTTGCAGGGTATGCCAGAAGTGCTACACCGGCAATTGCGCATGGGGCATTGCAACGCAGAAGCCCGAACTTGTGCGCCGGCTGAATCCCGAACTGGCGGCTGACAGGCTGTGCAATCTTCTTACCGCCTGGGGACATGAGATACAGGAAGTGCTTGGCTCGCTTGGTATAAACGCCATCGAGTCGTTGCGCGGAAGCAGGGAACGCCTGCGCGGCGTGGGGCTGAATCAGGAAGCTCTTGACATACTCGGGATCAAACATGCAGGGATAGGACAGTGATGAATGTGAGAATTGACGCAAAAGGCATGCATTACAGGCCATTGAATAAGATTATCCGCGACGCTATTGTATCGGGTGAAAAGGAGTTCGAACTAGATAACATAGGCGGGCAGAGGTATATCGGCGCCGGAATAAATGAAAGTGTTAAGATTACCATTAACGGCACGCCGGGAAACGACCTCGGTGTTTTCATGAACGGGCCGAAAATAATCGTTAATGCAAACGCTCAGGACGGCATCGCGAATACCATGAACGCGGGTGAGATCATCGTTCACGGGAACGTCGGCGATATTATCGGGTACGGGATGCGCGGCGGGAAGTTGTACATCAAGGGAGACGCAGGCTACCGTGTCGGCATCCATATGAAGGAGTACAAGAAACAGGTGCCGGTTATAATAGCAGGCGGGACTGCAGGCGACTTCTTTGGCGAGTACATGGCAGGCGGGATAATGATACTGCTCGGTATGAACGGGAAGAGTCCGCTTGTGGGCGACTACGTCGGCACGGGCATGCACGGCGGCGTGATGTATATCCGCGGGAAGGTTGACCCCTTCAATCTTGGAAAAGAAGTAAGCTGCCTTGAGTTAAGCGAGGAGGATACGAAGCTCATTGGGTCTTATCTCAAGGAGTATTGCGAGTATTTCGGGTTTGATTTTGATGAAGTCATGAGCGGGAAGTTCACGAAGCTTGTACCGCTGTCGATAAGGCCGTATGGGAATTTGTATGTGTATTAAGTCAGAGTAGGCATCATATTTAATATCTACAATTATATCTACAGAGGATTTCGATTAACTTGTAATTTTCCCTGAATTTGAACATTTGATGATATTCATGCTTAAGGTGCCTACTTTTTCATGTTTTTTTCTATATTTTCATGTATTTTTAATTTTTATTAGATAGCTATCGCTATACAACCCCTTGTTTCCTGAGAGTCAAGAGCTGAAATAGGTTGAATCCAAACGATACAAAGACCATTTTAGCAGCCACCCTTGTAACAGTTGTAACCGTGGTATGTCCTGATTTGAACACATTTTTAATAACAGAATAAGGTCTTTCTCCAGGTGCCCTTTTCTTGCTGATTCGTTTATTCCGCAGAATATCCCTGATACCGATAGGATGACCTCTAACTGACCGTCTCATTGTGGCACTATATCCCTTTGAAGGTGCCCCAAAATAGCCCTTGTCTCTGTATGCAACTTCTCCGGGTTTTGTTAAATCAACTTGATTGTCATGAACCGACGCAGTTGTAGTTTCAATATCTCTTATGAGACCATAATCGATATCGGACTTTGAGTGAAGTTTAAAACCGAAATACGACTTACTGTTCTTTTTTGTCCATGTACCATCTCTGCTTCTTCGTGTTTTAGCCTCATCGCCTCGTGGTTTATCTGCCCTGGCATGTCCAGCGTCGGAGGTGATGAATGTTGCATCCTGGATTACTCCTTTCTTTACCTTCAGTCCTTTTGAGTCAAGCTGCCTCTGCAATTCTTGCCAGACCTTCTTTACTCTGCCTGTTTTGCTCAATCTTTCTCTGAAAGTCCATACGGTTGAGAAATCAGGAATTGCATCTGGGAAGCCCAAAAACTTACGAAAAGATATCCTGTCTGTAATTTGTCTCTCAAGTTCGGGGTCAGAAAGACCATGCCATTCCTGTAAAATCAAGACTTTAATCATCACGATTTCATCGATGTTGGGACGTCCACCTTTCTCGGTTTTATTGTCGTACATACCTTCAAGGATAGGTCGGAATGCTTCCCAGTCGATTAACTTTTCAATATCTGATAATCTATCTCCCAAACGTTTTACTCGTTCGTACTCTTCTCGAAATGCAAAATCTATGAATGATGACATACTAACTAAATATAGTTATTGTGTATTAAATATTTCTATTCTATCTGGTTTTTCGAAATTCTCTATAATTTATTTTGTGGAGTGTTTACTCCTCAACACCATCTCCAATCGCCAGCATCCACCCCACAACCGCCTCCATCAGCTTCTCGCTGTCCGCCTGCTAGCGCATGTGTCGGCTTCGGGGGCGTAGGCTGGTATTTATAAGCTATTCAATAATTCAAGTGCAGTCTTTGGATTTATTATTTTGATACTCCCATGCTCTCTGAGATCGAGCAAGTGAGAATCGCCTGAAACGATATATTGCGCGTTGCATGCGATCGCACATTCCAGTATTTTATTATCTTCAGGGTCTGATTTTATGATATTAACTTTGATCTCTGGATTTATGATTTCAGAGAACGATAGGATAGCTTCTATGGCTAAACTTATTTTTTGTTTTGTAAATCCGAATTTCTTTCTTGAAATAACATCCTCCACTTCGCCCAGTATTTCTTTTGATATAAATAGTGAGTAACTTTTTCCCGCTTCATCAAGAAGCAACGCGGGAATACTTCTGGTTGATATCAAAGCAGAAACAAAGACATTTGTATCAATTACTAATCGAATCATGCCTGGACTTTTTGTGCTCTATGTGCTTTTATCTCAGTTTCTACATCTCTTTCTGTCAATCCCTTTGCTTCTGCTTCCTCACGAATTGGGGCTAACATGTCCCTTATATTTTTCTCAAACATCTCAGGTTTAACTTTTTTCAAAAGAATGTTTTCGCCTTTATTGAATAACAATAACTTATCTTGCTCTTTCAATCCAAGGGCCTTCAGGATCTTTTTGGGAATTACTATCTGACCTTTTGAGGATATAGTTACCATATCAATTGTGGCATTCATAGTAAGTCATATCTTACTTATAAGGTATAAACCTTTTGAGCCAGCATTAACTCAACTCTATTAACACTTCATATCTGCGGTCAAGAATACGATTTATTGCTTTTAACTCGAACTCTCTATCGATATTCTTGTTTTTTGATACAACTGATTCGGTATTCTTCTTTTGATGTGGTTTCATTATTATCCTTGCAGGTCAATTATAAAGATTCATATTATATAAATCCTTTTCCCGTTACTCCGCCAGCATCTTCCCCACAACCGCCCGAATCAACCTCTCGCTGTCCGTAATCATGGCTTTTGCCTCGCCAGGGTCTTTTGAACCCTGTCTCACAAGACCAGATTCGATGTAAAACTTCAAAGGCTTCAACTATAGCACTTCCAGATAGCCATAAAGTACGATTCCATTAGCAAGCGTATTGATAAAATCTTTTTCTTCATTTTGTATGTTGTCGATTAGATGCAGACTTATTTTTCGTTTCAGGTCAGCTTCATAAATATCAAGCTGCGGATATTCTTTCATGCCGGTCATGACTGCAATGTCTATATCGCTTTCCCTGGTATCTTCACCCTTTGCATAACTTCCGAAAATGACTATGCATTCCGGTATTTTGTAAAAATCCACTATTTTCGATACCAGCCCGCTGGAATGGAGTGAATAAAGGTTAAGAGATCTTTTAAGAGCCATGAACTTTTCATTATCATAGTTCCCACGATATTCCGTTGTGACCGCTGCGCGCTCTTTTTTCACCATGCCCCCAGTCTCAAGTGACCGCAAAATCTTCATTGCGCCAGTTGCTGATAGTCCAACTCTGCGTGCCACTTCTCTTAAATGAAGGCGCTCGTTGGGTCCCTCAAAGAAAAGCCTGAGTATGCGTACTTTGTTACCTTCGGTTAACATATGTTATATTTAGTTTACAACTGTTATTTATAGTTTACGAACACACCAAGACATTTCCTATCGATGGTCTTACATGTGCCTGCGTGGATGAGTTGGGAGGCTTGTATGTGTTTGATGGCTTCAGCTGGCGGGGTTTAAGGATTGAGAGGAGAGGGTCAAAGGAAATAGATATCACCTTTTTATTTTTTTATTAATAATTCTTATTCCGCATAATCAAAATTCTCTGGTAACTTATCCAAAACCATTCGATAATCTTCTATAATTACCTTTTTCATGAATTTTATAAGATTTTCATAGGGATTCCTGATGATATGAATATCTGATTTAGAAAAAACATTCTGGACCACATAGAGATAGTATTCATCTTGAATTTGAGATGCTGCTCTCCATTCGTTGGATGTTATTTGAATGGGATTTTGTGTTGCAAACGATTTCACCTCAATACATCTCTTTTCTCCGGTAGATTTTGATTCGATATCATAACCTCGAATTGTCTCAAAAGAGACATCTTTTGGTTCTCTCCCATGTTCTTCTTCATATTCCATCACAGCTCTCATTCCTTTAAGCTCAATTTCCTTCTTAAGTTCCTCTATATTTTCATTTTCTTTTTGAGAAGCTTCATTTACATCAATAGAAGGTATTAGGAATGCAACATTTACCGGCCCGCATAATTCCCATCGAATAGTTTCTGACCTTTGATTATCTTCTAACAGTTTTTTGATTTCCGATCTCAGTTCTGAAATTTTCTTATCAATACCAGATATTAAATAATTCTGACCTTTGCTGAGATGTTCTTGCTTCTTATTGTTCTGATTTTTTATCTTCCAATCATACTCTGCAAAAAGGAAATCATTCTCCATTTTCAAATCTTTTGAGTTCTTTTCCTGGACAAATTGTTCGATATCTTTGATTTTATTCTCTATTAGTGATTTTGGATTTTCTAGAATTTCTCCAAGGATTTGCTTATTTTCTTCGATGTTCTCTTTTGTTATTAAGGGAGCTTTATTCTCATTCATTTCCCATATCATCAGAGGATCTAGAATATTTGATTCTTTGTCATTTTTTAATAAGAGTAATGGTTCTGAATATATCTCTTGACCTAATCCATTAAAAAATTTCAAAATAAATGTAACAAGAATACCTTTTTCTTTGGATGAAATCAATGATATTGAACTATATCCCAGTGAATCTTCAATAGCCGCCTCGAGGGCTGGATGACCAAGGGCTACATAAATTCCTTTACTTTTAGTATCAAATACACCTTTGAATTGGTAATTGGTGAAAGTGGATTGTTTTAAGTCTATACAGAGAGGTTTTATTGGTTCAACTTTAGGAAGATCAAAAATATATTGTCCATCTTTGAACGCATATTCAGCAGATTTTTTTTGTGTGATATAAGATAAAAAAAATCTTTCAATATCAAAGTTGTTGATGCAGTGAGATACATCCCTAGTCATCCCTTTGACATCGATAAGATTGAACCTTTCCTTAATCAAAAAATGGTCAATCTCTTTGAAAATCTCTAACTTCTCACTCAAAATTTCTTCGACTTTATCAACCCCTGAACCTGCAGTCCTTGCGACTTTAAAGATTTCAAGCATTTCTTTCTCAGAGATCAATGAACCAATAACATCAATGGCACTATCCCCGAATACCGCCCGAATATTTTCCATCTTCTCATGGATTTTTTTCAATACAGCATCATCAATTGGAAATGCCGTCTTGAAGTTGTGGATAAAGACTCTTTTCTTCTGACCGTATCTGTAAACCCTGCCTATCCTTTGTTCCAACCTGTTTGGATTCCAGGGTAATTCATAATTGACTGCAATGTTGGCAAATTGGAGATTCAATCCTTCCCCTGCTGCTTCTGTACCTAATAAAATATGAGACGAACTTTCAAAAATTCTGGCAGCTTCTTTTTTCTCTTCAATACTCATACCGCCAGTTATTTTCGAAACTAAAAATCCTTCGTCCTTTATAAGTTTGTTTTCGAGGAATCGGAGAGTGTCTGTGAATTCAGTAAATATGATTATCTTATCGTTAGGTTGCTCTTTTCGAAGATCTCTGACTAACTCTATCAGTTTCTTGAATTTGCTATCCTTTCCTTCCGCGACCAGTTTTTCTCCCATTGCGATTAACTCATCAAGGGCCTTCAATTCTACCTTGAGGTCTTCTCCAGTACTGGCTGTTGCGCCTAACAAAATTTCTTCAGCCTTCTCCTTCTTCACTTCATTCTGGTCATCAAGACAATCCAAGTAATTGATCTCTTTATTAGCATCAAGGTCTATGTAAGGCTCAAGCAATCGTATTTTTCTCTTTTGCAGAGAATTTAATCCGGCTTTGATCGATGAACTAACCCTTCTGTGAAGGATGTATAAAGCCAGTATTGCTGTATTTTTCCCCGCTTCATCTGCTTTCTGATAATAAGTTGTCACATAATCTTCAACCCCGTTATAGAACTCCATTTCTTCAGGTGAATAATCGATATTTACCGTCTGGGGCAGATCTCTTTTTGGAAAAATCTTTTTCCCTCTAAAATCTACAATTTCCTCTTTAAGCCGCCTGATCATCAAAGGCTCTAGGAATTTCTTAAATTCCCCCGAATCTGAATTATATTCCAATTCGTCATCAACAAGTTTTACGAGAGCAGTGAAGTTTTCCACCTTGCCGTCATGCGGAGTTGCTGATGCCAGGATCAGATGTTTAGTCCGTTTACTTAATTCCTGTGCCAGTTCAAACCTCAAAGAGCCGGGCTTGAGCTTATGCGCTTCATCAATAATTATCATGTCCCATGAAGCCTGCAGCAAGAGTTCCAGTTTCTCATCGCTTCTTCCTGTATCTACTGAGATTATGGCTCTGTTTTCCTCAATATACAGATTACTTTCTATCTGTCCATGAATTATCTTGAACGACTCATTGAATTTGTCATTCATCTCCTCTTTCCACTGGATCTGCAATCCAGATGGAGAGACGATAAGCACCCGATGAATCTTTTTTCGAAGAATCAACTCCTTCATGACAAGGCCGATCATGATGGTTTTACCCAACCCCACATCATCAGCAAGGAGCATTCGAATCCTGCCGTCAATACCGCTCTGCGGTCGTAGCAGTCTCATCATTTTTACAAATGCCTCAATCTGGTGGGGCAGAGGGTCGATCTTTCCGATGGCTACTGCTGAAACAGGATCGAACTTATGTTTGAGATGAAGTCGGAACGCATCGACATTTAGCTTTAACTTTATTAAGTCATCAAAGCTGTTTTCACTGATTTTTTTCTCAACGTCATAAAGGGTTAGCGGCAATTTTACACCAATATTGATTTATTCAGGTTTTTTCTTTTTCACCGCGCTCTTTCTTATTTTTTTCTGGATTGCCGGGAGATACTGTGCACGATATTGCTCAATAAAATAAATAATATCTTCCCGAATACCTGGAATAAATTCCTTTTCTGGAATTAATTCTAATTCTTCCTTTGTGACCCACCTGTGTTCCGAATGATTGTTCGATTGGAATTTGCCACTCTTAAACTCACATAAAAATTCTATTCCAGGAATTTTTGGCACACCTGGCTGCTTGATCTCATATAATTTATAAATATTCTGCTTCACATCTACTTTTATATGCATTTCAGAACTAAAATGTCTTTTAACACCATCTATAAAAGATTCAGAAGATGCAAGCTGCCCCCCGCCGCATTCATAGATATCAGGATACAATTTTCTATCTGAATTCCTTTTTGCTATCAGTACGGAAATATCATCATTTTCTCTTTTAACACATATGCCTGCAACGTGTACTTCCGGGCATTCTCGCTTTTTTTCTCTTGGTATAAATTGTGTGGCAATTTCCTTAGTAGCCCAAATATTAACTTCATCGGCTATACCTTCAAGCTTTCTGATCTGAGGGAAAAAATCAAATAAAACACCTGAAGGATCCACTGGAAAATCATCGTTTTCGATAATAATGCCAAAAGGTCTTGCAATACCGCATAACCTGGCACATTTGTTTATGTTCGCGCCGATATAATCTCCATCTATCTTCTTTACGACCCCTCTCACTATTCCCCAACCAAGAGCAAGTTCTGTTTTATATCCGTATCGTTTAGAAAAATTAATACAGAGTTCAGTAAATTTGTCCTCAATTGACTTGATTTTTTGCAGGTCTTCTTTCAATATATCATTATAAGGACTATCTCCATTCGGAATAACTTCCCTGACAATCATTGCCCCATCGCCAAGCTTTTTTATGTATTCACTCGAAAAATTACCCTTAACGATCTTAAAATATTCATTAATAAATTTATCGATATGTTGAAAAGCTTCTATATCACCAGACCATTTTGTAAAACCACGGATATCAGTAAAAATTATTACTGCTTCAGTTTGTTCCATAATTCCATCCTCTCATTTGATATCATTATCATTATTACACCCTTATCTTTTAATCTTATAAATATATATATATTATCTATGGACTCATATTCCAACAAACTAACTTTATTATTTTCGTAAAATAATAAGAGTTCCACTCAGAAATCATCCAATCCTCTCTGTCCTGATTTCGGGAATGTCTGTTCTGTCCTTTGAAGAATCTTCATGGATATCTGCCGTTCAGGGTCTTCAGTTTCAAGAGACTGGAAAGCCTCCAGTACATCTTTGATTTCATTCCTGCTGTATCGAACTTTTTCCATTTGTTTATCGGCCTCAGAAAAACCACCTTTTTCAAACGCAGCCATGATAAGATGGACTGCATCAATTAATGATTTCGGGTCAGTATTAATAAAATCCCTTTCATTATATCTAAGAATCTGGATGCCTTTAGCTTTTCCTTTGTCAATAGATTTAATCAATCCCTCGCTCTCGAACTGCTTTAAATTGATATTCAGGCTTTTCGCGATCAGATTAGCTGTGTCAAATGGCATCCCACTAAGCGCGCTCAATCGTGAATATAAATAAAATGAAGTCTGAGCGTCAAGTCCGGCTGTGTTTTTGATATACCTGCTCAACACATATTCTGCGACATACTTCTGAACGAGCGCGAGAACATCCTTTATTTTCATCTCACCCGTATAGCTTTTTATCTCTGAATACTGGGTGATAACATCAAGAGTCGCTCCCATCGCTGAAACCGTAAGATCAGCGCCGCGCAGCCCGTATTTCCAGAACTCATCCAGGCGCTTCTTCAAGTGCGTTTCGACTTCATCTTTTATTTCTTCTATGTAGCCTGATTTTTCGGATTTTCGCTTTCGTGCAACAATGATGATTGAGGACATCATGGAGGCATGACCTCGCGCCAGAGGATTTGTGGTGCTTTCTGTGTGGACAGGCCAAGTTGCAGTTATTCTGAAAGCCGCTTTCTGGAGGGAGCTTATCACGAAGTCCCATGCATCCACTGATGAATGAGCGAAGAACATAACAAGAATGCCATTGCCTTTCAGGAAGTCGTGCATACGGATGCAGGAGAGCTTGAACATTTTCTGAAAGAACTCTGCATCACGAATACCACCAACGGACATATCTTCTGCTTTTGGCACATCACCAAGGTCATAGAATCCCTGAAGTGCCTTGCGCTCCCAGACATAAAAGAATTCGCTGAGTTCGGCATATTGTACGTCATCGAAATAGGGAGGATCTGTGATGATAATGTCTACTGTTTCTTTTAATTTTAATGTTGCAATTGAGGTTTGACGTATATCAATATTTCCATGGTTTGAAATTTTATCCAAAGAGTATTCTATTCCATTAAGTATTGATTTATTAATGCCAACAAGACTACCTGATCCCTTTATAAATGGATTTACTTCTGCATGATCCCACATCATTCCAGGTCTTCTTTTACCCATTGCAGATGATATTACTTCATAAGTACTTGCCCACGTAACAGAACGGCAATTGTGATCAATAGATTTTCCAAGAATAAATGATAAGTAACACATTATTGCTTTTGTATAGTCCACATCATTATATTTCGAAGTTATTTTTCCAAATGCCTTTATATTTTTCAATAATGTAACAAAAAGTATTTTTTGACGTGGATTTAATATTTTATGCCAATTTTTTAAATATATCTTTGCACGAATAAATTCACCCGAATTTCCTGGCATTTCATCTAAAGGCACTAAATCTTCTGTGATCCAATTATCCCATTTATGAATTAATTCTTCTTTTGCCCTGTTGAAAGCATCAAAATCTTCATTTGTCGGGAGAATATATTCCTTTCCCCCCTTCTTTGTAAGAACTACTGCCAATAGTCGTTCCTCTTCCCTCTCAGCAATATCTTTTCGAACATTGTCATTTAGAATTTTTGAACCACATGAAAGACATTTTCCGTCCCCATCCTCGCATGTTCCTTCTGGAGCATTTGTTCCATTCTTAATTTCAAAGTGAAGTTTGCCATTTACTACTGATGGTTGGATGAAAATATTGATTTTTTCTTTTCTCACTAGCCACCATTGGCCAACTAAAGGAGTATCAAAACCACACTTAGGACAGCGAACCATCCATGCCCATATGTATGCCGTCGGATAATTACCATTATGCATAGGATAGTAGCTCTCAAGCTCCTTTTTTGTTTCTTCAAATACCCAATCAAGACCTTTTTTAACATCTCCGTAAAGCCTATCCCCATATTTTCTTGGATATTCAAGCGTAGCTTTCTGAATTAAATGAGCAACAGGATTATAGTCATTGCTTATTGCATTTGCACCCAGACGCATAACCTCAAAAGGTATCGAGCCTCCGCCAGCAAATGGGTCAAGGATAATAGGGGTTTCAGTTCCCCACATTATAAAATATTCTTGTTTTAACTTTTCAAGCTGCGTTGGATTAATATCGTAATTATGAGCTCGCTCATCTCTTCCTAGTCCAAGTAGTTTTTTAAAATCAGAAATGTCATAATTTGAAGGTAAAAGCGCACCGAGAACTGCTGCTCTTGCAGTTACGAGTGGCTTCCTAGTCCACCAGTAATGCATTTCAAAGATTCGAGGTTTTGCGGTTCCCATTTTCTCTTTTTTTGCCTCATCGGAGATTTCCTCGACAGGGAGGAAGGTTTCGATGAGGGTTCTTTTTTCATCCGCCATATAAGACATCTCCTGCTATTTTCCTGATAGTTTCCTTTGCTTCTTCAGGACAAAAAATATAAAACTTCAATAAAGGTTCTGAAGAGCTATGAATCAATGACACTTCATCAAGATCGTGTATATCTCCATTCTCATCCTGAACTATGAACGGAGTTTTATTTTCTTTCAAGTATTCATACGATGATTTGTAAAGTGCATTCTCTATTTCCTGTTTATAAATGATGACAAGGTCTTTATCGCAATTTGCTTCACTGGCAAGTTTCTCTTCATATCTACCAAAGTCTGAAGGCTTCATCCGGATGATTTTACTCTTTTCCGAGACACCTAAATTCCTAACATTGACCTCATATCCTCTTTTTAAAAGATTTCTGGTTTCAAGCCAATTAATCAATTTATAGTCATTATTTTCTGGTTTTGAATTAAATAATATCAGGTCGTAAAACCTTACATCGTCCATTGATAAGAAATGTTTCAAGAAATTTTCATTTTCTATCTCAAATAAATCAGGATCCAGCGTCCCTTCCCTTTTTGCAATTTCAACTGCCCTTCGGAACATGCTATCCGAAATTGCCCTCACATGATGTTGATAAACCTGCGTATGCATTAAATAACGGGCTAACCTGTAATTTTCTAAAGCATCGGTTCCCTTCCATAAAATCGTTAGATAAGAACGGTCAGCCTCTTCTTTCTCGCTGATTGTATGAAGTATCCTCTCCAGATCAAATGTGCCATATGCAACACCTGTATGATATGAATCCCGCCGCAGATAATCCAATTTATCAGCATCGATATTACTTGATATGATCTCTTTGGTCGCGGTTTCATTTTCCTCATCAAATAGTTCTAAAACAGATTCTTTATCTCTGCCCAGTACTTGACCTATAAGTCTATCCTCTTTTATTATTTTTTTAGCTATATCTTCATGCGAAACTTTTTCACCATCAGCTGTTTTAATAATATCTTCAAAATTGTGGGATAAAGGACCATGTCCAATATCATGAAGCATGGCTGCATATCTGACAACTCTAATCTGGCTGGTAGGCAATTTTATTTGATGAGCCATCCTGTTTGCCACATGCAATACCCCTAACGAATGTTCAAATCGGGAATGACATGCGCTGGGATAAACAAGATGAGTATTTCCCAGTTGTTTTATTCTTCTTAATCTCTGCAAAAAAGGAGAATCCAGCAATTTAATTTCGGAATTCTTAAGCTCTACGAATCCATAAATCGGATCGCGTATGAATTTAATATTATCTGGCATGAAATTACTTACACAGATTGAGATTTTTTAATATTTCAATCGCCGAATCCACCTGTTCTTCTGTAAGTTTCCAGCCAAAAGAGCCAGCCGTATTTATAATAGCTTCAGGGGTCATTGACGCCCCTTTTTTTGAAATGATATAATTTACCTTAGCAGCCCATGATAGAACCTCTGGATTGTAATTTACGGTTTCAAATTGGCTTATTATCCGGGATATTTCATTATACTCGTTTTCATTTGATTCCTTTAATTGTGCAATGATCTGTTCCCCATCGTCTGATATTGAATAAAGATACCTTCTCCAGTTTTCAGGAACAGAATAACCCGTGGATTGCTGGGTCTCTACTTTCTCATCCAGAAAATCAATTGAAGATAACATTTGAATAGAGCCTGCGACATCAGAGCTATAAGGACCATAATAATGCGGACGGTATTTTACATCTACTTTCCCAAAAATCGAAAGAAAATAAATAAGCTTTTGAATAGATGTCCTTCCAAGTACATTGTCTCCTGCTTCCTTGACTGCTACAAGGATCGCATCCGAAATTTCCAATTTCAATCCTCCTTTTTTAGTTCCATGCTTTATTGACTCAATTGATATTTAATATATTGGTGTATTTTATATTATAGATTTACCACGCGGTGTGAAACTATTCATAAATACATCGCCTTAAATCCATTCAATGCCCTACTTTTCAAACTTAATATTTTCCATGCCCAGAACGATACCTCTTCATCAGACATAGAATGAATAATTTCAAGCGCTTCTTCAACACGCTGTCTTTGCTCTATGCTTGAAGTCAGCCGTATTGCAAGAAGCAATTTCATTGAAATCTCAGTTGTAAGCCTGTATTCATTATTCCATTTTGATTTATTAAAATCCAGGGTGAAAACATCATCATCAAAAACAGTCTGATAGGATTTCACCCTATTTTTAAGATCATCATGATATTTCTTTATCAATGAATCCAAAAATTTCTGAATAATCTCAGCGCGCCATGAATATATTACTCCGATATTATTTGAAAAATGCTTGTTCAATCCGTCAATATGCTCTTTTAATTGGACAGACCGAATTTTCCCGTCTTTTAAAAGGATGGAATAATGAACTCTATCTTTGCTGAGATAATTTTTCAATTGAGCCACCTGAGTTTTATTTTTTCAATTTCGAGTTAAATTTAAGAACATCACTCAATGATTTTAATTGAACAAAATTATCCACCAGGTCATCATCTATTTTCAATTCGCTTTCAAAAGATAACTCAAGATGTGCCTTAAAGTCATCCGCAAACATATTTGATATCTTAAATAGAATCTCCATCAAGCTGTTCAAATCAGAAATATCGGCTTCATTAATTGTTAGACTCATTTTTTCACTTGAAATATTAACTGAGTGCTTAACATTCGATATCCCCAACAAAATCAAACTCAGTTTTGTTTGAAGTTGTGGAAATACTCTCACATTCGAAAAGGTAAAGCCCATATTTTGGATTTCCCAATCCTTATATTCACCAATTTTTGATATATCCGAAATATCAACAAAATCAGGTTGGCGAATCCTCCCCTTACCCCCCAAACCATCTGTACCTCCATCGTCAACGCCGTATGTAAATCCACTTCTTCCTTTAGTTACCCCCTCGTTCCCTTTATCTGAAAAACTGTTCAATTTATTCTCAATTGCTTCGGCTCTTTCTTTCGGAAGAATATAATAGGCATCCTTCGGGCCGGATGCTGGTTTTCTGTTGAAATAAAAATTAGTTCCAATTTTTTCGTAATTAGATTCTGAAATCGAAAGAATATCTCCAATTCCGCCGATATATAAACCAAACAATTTATTAACCAATCCTTCAGATATCGCATCGTATAATACCTGCTTATTTTTTGGCAAAATATACGAAGGAGATTCCTCAAAATTTGCATGAATCTCATTGACAGTTATTTCAGATTTAGATCCCAGAATCTTATCAACAATGTATATTGGGGCAAGCTTTTCAACAATCTTTTGAGACTTTACAAGTGCCATATATATCTTATCTGGCAGGTTCTTTGCGCCCTCATAGCCATCCTGAACCACAATATTTTTGATTTCAGTTCCACTTGGATAATAGATCAGAGAATAACACAATTCTATCGAAGCATTTAGATTTGACTCACTTTCCTTCAGGAGTTCATCGATTTTTGAACTATATGCTTTCAATTCAGGCTTTGATTTTATGGAACCCTTAATTTCTCTGATAGCAATAAATCGTTTAGATGCTTCTATCAATTTTGATTTTCTATCCTCCCTTGGAACCAGCACATATATCAAATTCTTTTTTGTTCTAAATGATGCCCCCTCTTTCTCAATTATCTCTTTAATAGACTCAGGAACTTTATCTTCAGACCCTTTAATATCATTATAGTTCACAGCTACGAGTGTGGGTTTATGTGGATTTCTGACATCATGATTCCATATATGGATATCAAAATAATCGCTCACCTCAAGCATTTTTCCAAGTCTTTTCTTAATCTCAGGATCATATTCTAATTTTGAAACCCCATCGGTCTCATCGGAAATCACTCTATTGATATTTACTTCAACATCGAAATGCCACTTTCCGGTTTTATTATAGATATACCACAGATTATTCTCGAGGGTTAATACATCATTTAGAATATCTTTTGGATATGTTACCTTATCTACCGCGGTTGATAGAACTAACTCTTTTGGAGAACAACCAATGCTAGCTTCCTTTGTTGTGCCAATAAGTGTGTAAAGGTAAATAGACGTTGCAATCCTAACATTTGACCCAAATTTATCTTTTGAGTCTAATTTCTGGCACTTTCCTTCTGAATCATCATTCACGATATCCGTTTTAATAACATTCTGAAACTCGCCGCGTGCAATTTTATTTGTTAATTCCTGAGAAATACTATTATCGTTAAAATCTACAATACCTGGAGTGATGACAATATCATTTGGTAATAAATGAACATTATTATAAACATTTCTCAATACATGACATAATAACCTCAATACGCCTCTGGTTCTCTGAAATTCGATTATCGTTGATATGCGTTCATATAGCAAATCGATCAAGGCTGGATGGAAAGGATATGATTTCTGGATCTTCTCATAATATGCTTGTTGGACTACTTCATCAGGGAAACTTTCTGAATTATTAGTATAAAATTGCTGTAGCTCCTCGGCAACCTGCCTGGTGTAAGTTTCATCAATTTTTTCGAATAATCTTTTCTTTATTACTTCATAAATTTCAGATTTTTCCATGGGGACCGTAAAAGAAGCTTCCCTGCTCCCCAATTCCTTAACCATTTTCTTATATTCTTCAAGCATCTCTGATTCTTTCTTATAGGCGGATTCAGTACCTGGCAATGTGATAATGAACATGGCATTCTTGCTATTAACGATCACATCAGTCATTGTATGGAAGAAGCTAACAGTGACCTCTGCAAGATTGGTATCCCCTACTTTTTCAGCCCTAGCATCTTTCAGGTGATTTACCAATTCATCTATCATTATCAGAACAGGCTTTCCTGTTGAATTAATCATCTTAGTTAAGGTGGAAGCATCTGGCCTTTTCAATTCTTTATCAAATGATTCAACAAGATTATAGCATCCTAATTGCTTTCCTATTTCGCCCCAAAGAGTCCTTGCATCTGCTCCCTTCTTCACAGAAGAAATATTATGGCTGTCGATAGCAACCAGTGAAACTTCTGGAATGTTTTCAAGTTTGGCATCTTTTAATATGGATTTAATATTTTTATCAGATTTCGCTACATTTGGATTTTTGAATAAATGGTATAAACCAACAAGTGCATGAGTTTTTCCACCCCCGAAAGTTGTATCAATTACCAAAAGCGGTCTTGCTCCGCCTTTTGATACCCTTGTTAGGACGTCATTAAAAATCCCCCTCAGATTTTTAGTCATGTGAGTCAAATTAAAATAAATGGCAGGGTCATTGTAAATTTTATCAGCCGTTCCATTTAATACCGCGTGGAAACCAACCGCAAAAGAATTTTCAGTAATTTTCCCTGTTAAAATGTCATTATAGGGAACTAACTTTCCAGATTCAAAGGCTTCCTTTAGTGTGTTCATTCAGTACCACCTACTTTTAATAGATTCGATATATAATAAATCAAATGGTTGAAGGGTTCTTTTAAAAAATCGATTTTAGCCTAATTAATCAGGGTAAAACGACGAGATTGCTGGTTTCATCCCGGTTTTCGATAGTATCCACAACTTGAAGCGCCATCACAACCCCAAACCTCACACATCAGCCGACCCGCCGCGCCCCCAACCTTAACCCACGTCCCACCTCCGCAAGAAAAAAGCCCCTCCCATCGAGCGGGCTTCGGGAGTTCGGCCTCTAATGGAATTTGCTGCTCCGGTATCGGTGCGCCGGGATTTCATTTTTTAATTAGAGTTCGTACGAGTTCGTATTAGTTCGTTGTTGATTTTGAACCAATCCGCAGAGTTTCATAGATCTTGCGGTTGCATCGGGAGCATATCGGCGCCACGGATTTAATAATTATAGAGTTATAAATATTTGGCGCAGTAGAAAAACGCCAGGAAGAGCGAGACACTAAATCTGCGTTCATCTGCGGTTTTTAATTGTAGTCTGGCTAGCTTTTTCGGAGAATGTTGCTCATCGGGAACATATCGGCGCCGGGATTTAATATTTATGTTGCGATAAATATTGGGCTGTTTCCATCTTTATTTCGGAAAATATCTCATGGATTTATTATTAACCTTGAGTTTCTGCCATCAAACGTAATTGAATATTCATCTATGACATTTCGACCGATCAGAACATCTCCCTCATCCTGATAAAAAGCGATGATACCCCTGTGTTCATTTTCAAGGAATTCCATGTTTATTCGGGTGTACCATGCAGTGACTATGCCTCCGACCGCACAGACGCTGGAACGGTAGAGCATTTCCAGCTCCAGCTTAAGCCACAGTTCCCTTGGTACAACGACAGTATCCGAGCCCGTATCGAGATAGGCATAAGCCTTTACCTTCTTATTGGAATCAGGGTTAATAAGAGTGACCGGAACAAGCGGGTCGTTATCTATGTAATCGAAAGCAGCTTTTTCAGGCATAATTCCGCAACCTGACAACGGCTGGATTCTTACCCACCCTGCGCATGAAGAGCCTGTGACCAGGTCGTTTTTTCCTGGCTTCGATATCAACATCGCCGATATGCTCACCAACTGATGCGAGGTTATTCTCTTCGACATCTATGGCGATTATCTTCCCGTTGTACAGTTTCTCCCATTCTTCCCTGTGGGAGTCATAGATATGCCTTGCTTTTTCATCAATTATAAGGGCGTCTGTCATCTGATCCATCTCTTTAGGTTTGGTTTAATTATATGTCCTTTTGCTTAATAATCCTTCCTTATGGATAATTACTGGCTTCGCACCGGCCTTCGGTAACATACACGCCTTCAAGCGCCACCCCTGCCCACCGCCCCGCCCGGAAGCTGCACGTCTTCACCTCCGCGAGAAAAAAAGCCCTCCAATCGATGCGGGCTTGGGGAGTTCGGACTCTAATGGAATATTGCTGCTCCGGGGACGTATCGGCGCGCCGGGGATTTCATATTTTAACGTGATGAATATGTGCCACCTGCAACAGAACACGGCGCACAGATGACGCGAATGCAAGCATGCGAGGGCGAGAATTCCATATTTTTATATTCTCAATATTTCCGGTAGATCTTTTTCCTGTGCCCTGCTTCTATCACCAGGATGAGCAAACGCTCATTTTCTATGTAAAGGATAGTCCGATATTCACCAACACGGTGAGTATATAGAGGATTCTTTTGTGTCCCTTTTATCTTTTTTACATGAGGAGAAGGGTCGTCTTTAATGCTGTTGATTGATCGAATTATGCTCTGTGAAATTTCCAGTGGTAACTTTTTGAGATCCTTTCTTGCTTTTGAAGTATATTCGACCTTATAGCTCATTTCAGGTCAAATTCTTTCATGATCTCTTCTTCGGAATGCAGGCGTCCGTGTTTTATGTCTTCAAGAGCTTCTTCTATACCCTTTATCGCCTCATCGCTGAGCGGTTCATCATCTATTGCCAGATTCGTCAATCTTTCTATAACTGAACTATACGATTCGCGAGAATGATATTTTAGAGAGGTAAGTTTATCCTTTACCTTCGGGTCTAAACATATCGTTGTGGTGGCTGTCATATATATTACTATAGGTACCTATATGTAATATACTCTTCGGTAATTGATCCTTAATAATCATAATCCCTCAGTCACCATCACACCCGCCGCCCCACACATCAGTCGCCCCGCCCACCTCCCGCCGCGCCCTGACCGGAAGCGGCACGTCTTAAAGTCTGCTTAGAAAAACCCCATCCCATCAATGTGGGCGAGTCACTCTGCACCTGACGATGCCCCGGCGCAGCGGAGGGGAATATTTTGTCAATTTTCAAATATTATAACTATAATTTATAAATTGTAAATTTCAGCAGGGTTAAAATTATGGATTACATAAAAAAAGATCTTGGAACAAGAAGAATGAAGCTACACTTTGTTTTCATTTTCATTTCCGCATTGTATGACTGACCTTTCCAGAAAACTTCGCTATCTATCTGCGATCTTATTCAACACCCTCCCGTGCTCATCAATTTCCCCTCTCTTGATGCGCGTGCTGGATATCGGTAAACCGTCATCTGCAAGAACATAATCCACCAGAACGATTTCTATTTGCCCAAGCTTTTTCTCCCCTCGTATCTTGTTTATCTTCAATCCGATAGGATGCGTTTCAGGGGATACAACAAGACAATCAAAATCATCACGAATTGTCGGGCCGTAAGGGTCATCAAGCCTCACAATTACAGGAGCTATCCCCTGCGTTTGGATAAATCGCATGACTTCATTGTAGCGCGACTGGTAATCAGCCACTTCATGAACCTTGTTCCTTGCCAATGAATCCGAGGTCAGCCCCACCAGTAACTCACCATTTCGGCTCAATTCAACAGCTTTCATCAACAGGGCTTTATGACCGTCATGAAGTGGGTCAAAAGTCCCCCCAACTGCTACACGCGCCATATTCGCAAAATTGAACTGGCAAACGATAAGAGTATCTTTTAATATCTCTTATGCGATTTTAGGGGGTATGATAAATATCATGCGACAGGTATGCAAAGCATACCTGAACACCGCATAAAGCG
>JAPZAN010000244.1 GCA_027460605.1 Candidatus Methanoperedens sp. | reverse complement strand
CCCGTGCAATCTCAAGAACTTCTTTATCATCATCAAAACCTATAACCTTTTCTGCTCCCAGGAGTTTTGCCCCGATTGCAAGTATTCCCCCGCCGCACCCGAGGTCATAAACCGTATCCGTGAGGTCGCCCCTCATGAAAGCAAAATGAAGCAGCTCCGAAGCTACTGTCGCTGGCGTGGAGTACTGTTCCTTTGATGGTTTTGGGGTCCGAAAGCCTTCGACCTGCTCCAGCAGTATTTCAAGATGTTTCTTTCTCATAGTTTCCGGGCCGTAAAGTGAATTGCAGGCAGCATGGCTTCGCCGTGGACTTTTACATTGTTAAAATACTGCCTTGCAAGAGTCTTTATTAATGCTCCGCCTTGCTCTTTTTCTTTTTTCACAAGATTTCCAAGCATCAACAGGTGCGACCTTGCAAAATCCCCGGGTATCACTATTTCGCGTTTTACGCTTTCTGCGGTTATTTCACTGAAACCGGATTCGGAGAGCAGCCTGCTTACTTCTTCGAATTCATGCTGGAAAAGAGCGCCTGTGCTTTTCAGGAGTTCATTGAAAAAAAGGCTTGAGCGCTGCGCCTCGTTCTCTGCTGCCCACTGGGTTATCATGAAAGAAAAGCTTGAATCCCTGTCCAGCACCCTCGCTGCTTCATTAAAAAAATAGCCAAGAAGGTCGGATGGAATAAGGTCAAAGTAATGATATGAAACAACCGATTTGAATACTGAATTTTTAAATGGCAATAGCGTGGGTTTTATGAGAACCGCGCCTGTCATCGGTCTTTTTGTTGTAATCCCGAAAACCGCAGATGGTAACTCCTCTCCAAGCATTCCTCCGAAGTCGAGGACTCGCGCGCCAAGCTCAAGGTTTGAGCGTTTGATGAATTCCTGTCGGTCTTTTGCTGCGTAGGGCATATCTGAAATTAAAAAATTTTATCCCTTTGCCACTCCCATCGGCATAAGCTTCACGACTTTCCTGGCAATGCCCAGCTGGTGTACCACGTCCACCACTTCATCGCTTGATTTATAGACTCCCGGAGCTTCTTCCGCTATTATGGACGGGTGCGTTGCTCTCACTGTGATACCTTTAGCAGCCAATTCTTTTTGAATAGTCTCTCCATAAAATTCCCGCTTTGCAGCCGCACGGCTTGAAACCCTGCCCGAGCCGTGGCATGCACTCCCGAAAGTGAGTTCCATCGCTTTCTCCGTGCCGTGCAGCACAAAAGATGGCGTTCCCATGCTGCCCGGGATGAGAACTGGCTGACCGACTTTTCTATAAACCGCTGGCACATCGGGATGCCCTGGCGGGAAAGCCCTTGTTGCACCTTTGCGGTGCACATACACCATCTTTTTCTCTCCGTCAATAACATGCTCTTCAAGCTTGGCAACGTTATGCGCTACGTCATAGATGAGGTTCATTCCCAGGTCATCCATATCGCGCCTGAAAAAGCGTGTAAACGCTTCCCTCACCCAGTGGGTAATGACCTGCCTGTTCGCCCATGCATAATTTGCCCCGGCAGCCATGGCTTTAAAATAGTTCTGCCCTTCAGGCGATTCCGCAGGCGCGCATGCAAGCTGCCTGTCAGGCAGGACAATGCCGTATTTTCGTGTGGCTTTATCAAGAATCTTCAGGTAATCATCGCAAATCTGGTGACCTGCGCCGCGCGAACCGCAATGTACCATGACCGTGACCTGCCCTTTGTGAAGACCAAAGACCTTCGCAACCTCTTCATCGTACACTTCATCCACGTACTGCACCTCAAGGAAATGGTTGCCGCTGCCAAGGGTCCCGAACTGCGGTTTGCCCCGGTTTCGCGCCTTCTCACTCACTTTGGAGGGGTCGGCAAATTTCATAAAACCGTTCTCTTCGCAGTGCTCGATATCTTCCGGAACGCCGTACCCGCTTTCCACCGCCCATTTTGCGCCGTGAAGGAAGGCATCTGTCAGCTCACTGTCCGAAGCGCGAATCTTGCTTTTTGAACCAACGCCTGAAGGGATTTCATGGAAAAGAAGCTCAATAAGTTCTTTCATCCTCGGGCGGACTTCATCCGCAGTCAGATTCGTCCTGATTATACGCACGCCGCAGTTGATATCGTATCCCACGCCGCCGGGGCTGATTATTCCGGTATTCCTGTCAAACGCCGCAACTCCTCCTATCGGGAACCCGTAGCCGGAGTGGGCGTCAGGCATTGCCATGGAATATTTCTGGATGCCGGGGAGGGTTGCGACATTGGCTGTCTGCTCAAGCGTGTCATGCTCAAGGTTCGTAAGTAATTTCTGGGAGACAAATAAGCGTCCGGGCACTCTCATGCCGGGTTTATATGTCATGGGTATGTCCCATGTATAATCATTCACTTTTGTGACGATACTTGCAGCATCTTTTCTTTCTTCAGGCATGGTAATCTCCCTTATTCTTGTTATAATATTATACTCGCAAAGCTATTAAGCATGGTGCCTTTTGATACTCATGTATCCACAACCACCTGAACCCGGAACGCTCCCCTGTCATCCTGCTCGACCTCAAGCTCATGAAGCGTCACGGCTTTGACCTGGGCATCGAACCTGTGGCGGGAAAGGTCGATGGGTTCCCCCCATGCCTTTCCGGTTAAAGAAAAAACCCCGCCTTTCTTTTCAATCCTGTCCATCTTGAATTCACAGAACACTATGCCATCCACTTCAAACAGGTACAATAACTCGGAAAGCCACTCAGCGAGCAGCATTTTAATATCCGGAGATGTTATCTCGATTTTCCTTAGTTCTTTAGCTTCAAGCTTAGAAGTATTAACCATCACATTGAACATCGCCAGCGCCGCATTCTCAAATGCTTCTTCCATCGTGGACCCGTACGCTTTGAACTTGGCATCGGCTATATGGTAAAGATACTCATATTTTTTTGCGTTCCTTTCCCCTTGCATTGTTATCCAAAACCAATCCGTTTGATTTCTTGTGTCATTTCCCCGATCTTTTCAAGCTCGGATTTGAACTGCGAATATGCTTCTTCTGCCGATTTTGCAGCTACGGCGCCCTGCGTTGAAGGAGTTATTAATCCCTGCTGCTCAAGAACACGAAGGGAATATCTCACAAGGTGTTCCGGTATGCCTGTTTCCAGAGAGAGTTTCATGATTCCGATAGGCCCGACATCTATCACTTTTTTCAGTACGATTATGTGTCTCTTCAATAATTCCAGTTCATGCTGGACTCTTCCGGTTAGCATAATCACCTGTTTAGAGTTGTAACTATGAGAATATGTAATTTGGCATTAAAAGAAGGGGTTGTATAATTAAAAAACCAAAATTCTTTGCGACCTTTGCAGTGAATATCATATAACCGCAAAGGCGCAGGTGCGCGAAGTACGAAAAAAATTATTTCTTAAACTCGGTATAGCCGCACTTACCGCATGCAAGGCGGTTCTTATGCTCGCCCAGGAACACGCCGGGCCCACATCTGGGGCATGACGGTTTTATCTTTTTCGCTTTGTTCCCGCTTATTTCATAAAATTCATTAACTGCCATTAAAATCACTTCTTCTCAGGTTTTTTCTTTTCTTCTGATTTTGCTTCTGCTTTGGGTTTGGCTTCGGGCTTGGTTTCAGCTTTGGCTTCCGCCTTGGGTTTAGCTTCAGCTTTAGGCTCATGTTTAACTTCAGCCTTTGGCTCGGCTTTAACTTCAGCTTCTTTTGCCGCAGGTGCCACTGCCGGTGGTGCAGCCGGAGCCTCTTCGCCTTCTTTTACCTTTGGTGCATCCCTTGCAACAAGATGCTCGTGAGCCAGCTGTTTCAGGCGCTCTTCGGTCTGGTAGATACAGGCGGTTCCTGCCAATTCCTGTTTTCCATATACCGTTCCAAGACGCTCTATCACGATTAACTCGGGTTTTGAATTCAGCAGCGCTGCAAGTTTGCCCTTCACCTCAATCCTTGAGGGAGTCACTTTATCCTTAACTTTTAACGATATCTCTCTTCTTTTCAATATAGGATTTGTCTTATCTTTGATAATCTGAACTTCCATTATTAATTCTCCTTACACTTCATTTTATCAAGCAATGATTGTATTTCTCTTTTCTTGTCCTCGGTCACTCGGACGAGTACCGCCCCTTTGTCAGGCAACCCATATATAATTACTGATGAAATAGGCGCCATAGCAATTGACGGCAGGGCTGCAAGGTCTTCTTCGCCTTTTATAAATATCTGTACCGGTGTTTTGGATTCCATTGCCCTTGCGATTTCCTGCAACAGTTCCTCGGTTATTGTTCCGGGAGGGTTTTCAACCGTTATTGTTTTAAAATGCGCATGCCTTGTGCCCTTCATGATTTTATCGGAAGCGGGACCGCGTTTTGTCCTGTCATCCACAAAGGATATGTCAGGGATAAGCCCGGCTGTCAGGAGATTGAAAGTGACAATATCCCCTACAGAAATTATTTTAGAATATTTATGTAAATCTTTGACAATCTGCTTTGCATTCTCGATGCCATCACCGGGATAAAGTTCACCATGGGGTTTTCGAAGCTCCTCTCTTAACTCTTCCGGCAGGCAGT
>JAPZAN010000243.1 GCA_027460605.1 Candidatus Methanoperedens sp. | reverse complement strand
TCTGATGCGGGACTTTTGCCCCGAGAATCGATAATACCTCATGCAATTTCCTCTGGTTAGCTACCGCTTCCCGGTATCCCTGTCCGGTAATCGGGTCAAGCCTTTTCAATCCGCTTTTTGTTACCGCATCGCTGTAATCAGGTCCTCCGAGGGCATAGAACCACAGCGCATGGGAATAAAGAGTGGTAACAGCCTCGATGAGGTTTCTCATTTTCCTCGCCCCGTCAGTTACGCTTACACCTGCTGCATTTTCAAGCGCCCGCACTCCTGCAATCCTGTGGCTCTGGTGGCACACGCCGCATATCCTCTGGGCAAGCACGGGACCGTCGCGAGGGTCTCTCCCGATAAGAATGGTTTCAAACCCGCGGAACATGGTGCTGTGGCTCTGTGCATCAATGACTTTTCCATTATCCACTTTGACCGAAATGCCAAGATGCCCTTCTATTCGCGTAATTGGATCGATTTTAATCTCGGTTACCATTATTTCTCCTCCTCCTCACGGCCGGGTTTTTTAGTAATACCACGCCGGATTGCATGTGCCGCAATACCAGCCGCTGTAACAGCGACAGCAACTTTCCCGGCATCGACTGCATTTATTCCAAGAAGCGTGGGTACCTTTTCTATAGGTTGAAATAACGGCGACATATCATCTGGAAAACCTTCATTGAAGCAGCCAATGCATGGCGCGCCGCCATTCATGCATACGTTAATACCGCCGTTCCATTTCCTGAAAGCGCAGTCCGAATTAGTTACAGGACCGCGGCATCCGAGGTTATAAAGGCATTTTTCATAGGAGAAATCTGTTTCGTGGAAGCTTGCGGCAAGCAGTCCTTTGTCATAGAATCCTCTCCTGGCGCACTGGTTGTGTATCAGATCGTTAAAGAAAAGCTTCGGTCTCCCTTTATCGTCAAGTTCGGGGATGACACCGAGGATTACGGCGGAAAGTGTTAGAAGAACGTGGTCAGGATGCGCCGGGTCGCCGGGAAGATTCACAACCGGAAGACCCGCTTTTGATTTGAAATCCGCGCCAAGAGCCCCGCCTTTTTTGCTTTTATGATACTGCACGCCAACGGAATTGGTGACATTGCCGTGAGCAGCCGGGATACCGCCGTAAGTGGCACAGGCTCCAACCGCCACAACGGCAATTTTTGTCTTTGCAGCTAATTCTTTGAGAATGTCTATTACAGGCCGCTCCCCCATTGCAGCGAATTTCGGGTCGGGTATGGAGCCTTCAACGACAAGCACATCGGGTTCGATATCCAGCGCTTTCATTGCTTCTTCACCCTGCGCTGCCATGATTGTGGGGTGGAACCGGATATCCACATTCAATTTCATTATCGCATCATAAATGTCGGGATGCTGGCCCTGTAATAATGAAATCGTGCATCCCGAGTCGCTTTGTCCCTGGATCCACACGAGCTTGACGCCTTTTTCTCCAGCCTGTTCTATTGCTTTAACAACATCCGAACCATAAAGGTCAAGGAACATTCCCGCGCCTACGGCTCCGGCAATTTTTAGAAAATTTCTTCTGTTCAACATAATAACACCATCGTCCCGTTTTTCCTTGGAAATTAATACTCAACGCATCTATTTATACTTTCTTGAATAATAAATCACTCATGTGCCTTGCAGTACCAGCCAGAGTAACAGTTATCAACGGCGAGGAAGCGATACTGGATTACGGGGGCGTAACAAGAAAAGCGAATATCAGCATGTTAAGCGATGTAAACGTTGGGGATTATGTCCTGGTCCATGTGGGTTATGCCATTTCAAAGATGGATGAGGAAGAAGCGCTTGAAACATTGAAACTCTGGGATGAAATGTTAAAGGCGGCTGTCTGATGCAGAATATATTTAATGATAAATCCACTGCAACACGTATAATCCGGAAGATAAAGGACATTTCAGATGGAAGGAAAATAAAGCTCATGCATGTATGCGGAACGCATGAACAAACAATTACGAAAAACGGGCTGCGTGCGCTCCTTCCTCAAAACGTTGAAGTTGTCCCTGGTCCCGGATGCCCGGTATGCATAACGCCCAGGGCTGAAATAGACAAAGCCATCCAACTGTCCCGTATGGGTGCAATAATAACAACATACGGCGACATGCTGCGTGTTCCGGGCAGCGCTTCTTCACTTGCAAAAGAAAAAGCAATTGGCGGGGACATACGAATAATCTACAGCCCATTCGAGGCTGTCGGGATTGCAAAAAGGAATCCCGATAAAGCTGTTGTTTTTTTGGGTATCGGGTTTGAAACCACGGCGCCAATGACGGCGCAGGTGCTCATTAAGGGGCCGCCAGAGAATTTCAGCGTGCTCTGTTCCCACAGGGTTGTCCCGCCTGCTATGGATTTTCTCCTGAATGGCGGATACAGGATTGACGGTTTCATTGACCCGGGACATGTTTCCACGATTATCGGCACGGCGCCGTACGTTCCGTTATCTGAAAAATACCACATTCCCCAGGTCATTTCGGGATTTGAGCCTCTTGACGTCCTGATGTCGGTTTTCATGATATTAAGGCAGCTTGGGAATAATACCGCGATTGTAGAGAATGAATACTGGAGGGTGGTAAAACCGCAAGGTAATCCCTCAGCCCGGCAGTTGATGGCAGACGTTTTTGAGCCGTGCAGTAAAGAATGGAGAGGATTACCTGTAATTCCCGATGCAAGCCTGAAGCTTAAGAGTGAATTTTCAGAACATGATGTGGAAAAAATGTTTGATATCGAACCGGTCGAGAATGATTCCTGCGGAATAGACTGCCCGCTGTGCGGGAATATACTCAAAGGATTGTCAAATCCTGTGGACTGTGAGCTTTTCGGGAAACTCTGCACACCCGATAACCCTGTGGGCGCATGCATGGTATCAAGTGAGGGAACGTGCAATATCGCATACAGGTATGGAAATTTGGTTTTATAGTTTAATTCTTGTAAATACGGGACAATAAGATTTTGATAAGCCTTTCATCAGGTTGCAGGGATATTCATCGCAATGAAGACAATATTGGATGTTCTTTTCTTCTGCGCAAACGAAAATAAGGCAGGAATTTTTTGATTGGTTCTCTATATTGCACCCAAGGCATCCGTGATTGAAATTTTTGCACACTTCGCATGCAACACTGCAGCGACCGATTGTGATATCCATCTTATTTCTATCCATTTTCCCTGTTGGTGTTTGATTAATCGTTGTCTAGAGCAGACAAATATTTGTGAAGTATATATATAATAAAGTTGCTGTTCATTGTTATATAGGATTGTGTGAAAAAAGTGTGAATCCCTGTTGGCGAAAAAAAGGTTGTTAATATCAGCAAACTCTCGGCACAGGGTCTCCCACAGGCGGTTCCATGATTCTTTTCCCGCCTACTATTGTTTCAAGTATAACCTTTCCGTTATAATTGTCTACAACCTCGCCTATAATCTCCGCATCCTTCCCCTCATCTGTACTGCGAAGAACCGAAAGCAATTTTTCAGCTTTATCTTTCCTGACCCCGATTACGGCTTTCCCTTCGTTGGCAACAGTATAAGGATCGATACCGAGCATACGCGATGCAGCTTCAACTTCGGGTTTAAGCGGTATCTTTTCTTCATGGATAATTATGCCGGTTTTACTTTTTCGCGCCCAGTCGTTAAGCGTAGCTGCAAGCCCGCCTCGCGTGGGGTCGCGCATAGCGGTAATGCCCCCGGTCATGAGAGCTTTTTCAACCATGCTCCAGAGGGGGGCTACATCGGAGCAAAGTGTTGTCTCAAAACCGAATCCCTCCCTGAAGGATAAAAGGGAAATACCATGGTCGCCCACTGTGCCGCTAATGATTATTTTGTCTCCGGCCGAGAGGTTGGCATCTTTTATCACTTTCCCGCACCCTGCCAGCCCTATTCCTGTGGTGTTTATCACGATTTTATCAAGTTTTCCTTTCTGCATGACTTTGGTATCCCCTGTGATTACGGATACTCCCGTGATTTTACAAATTTCATCGATTGAGCGGATTATTTGTTCAAGTTCGGAGGTTTCAAAACCTTCTTCCATAATAATTGCAAGGGAAAGGGCAATCGGGCGCGCACCCATCATGGAAATGTCATTTATGGTGCCGCATGCCGCCAGTTTCCCTATGTCCCCGCCCGGAAAAAAAATGGGTGAAACTATGTAGCTGTCCGTGCTTATTACAAGTTCCTTATCGCCCAATGAAATCGAGGCGCCGTCATCAAGGTCTGACAGTCCCACCTCACCAAGATTCCTTGAAGTGATATTTTTCAATATCGAATCTGCGATAAGGCTGTTCATCATTTCACCGCCGGCGCCGTGAGATAAGAGGATTTTCATATATGACTCAAACCAGTAGCTATACATCTGCATAAATTAATAGTCTTTTATTGAGATGATATATCGATGCCCCAATACAAGGTCACAATCAGCGGTACCGTCCAGGGTGTGGGTTTTCGTCCTTTCATTTACAGGACCGCAAAAAAAAACAATATCCGCGGGTATATCAGGAATTCATGCAACAGCGTGGAACTTTTGCTTGAAG
>JAPZAN010000242.1 GCA_027460605.1 Candidatus Methanoperedens sp. | reverse complement strand
TAGTTTGCTGACCAGGGTATCCATCGAATGTGTGAATTTCGGAATTACTATAAAAAGTACAATTAAGATTGCTATTACTATAGCTGCAACCAGATAGAAAGAGAAACCGTCTCCAAAAAATATCCCTTGTTTTCTCATATTCTCATTATCCTCCTTTCTCAGTCTTTTGATTACTATCTATGCGATTCCCTTTTATAACCTTTACCAGCATCCGGATTGCATCCACGATATCGTACTCCGATGCGCCCCAGTGCACCACTGCGCCGTCAATGCCGTTTATGTTCACCATTCCTGATTTCTTGCTCTGGCAGCATCGTGTGATGAATGGTTTTGTGGGCATGTAAAGCTCTGCTTTAAGGGGACACATATTGATATGTTTGTAGGTGAGATTTGGAAACCGCAGTTCAAATATCTGTTTTGAGATATCGCATCCAACCAGGGTGGAATCGTTCTCAATTTCGGTATCGGTATCGAGGTATTTTCCTTTAAGTTCCGAAGCATGGCATGGGAAAACAATTTTATCCCCTTCAAACTTGCGAAGGTCTATGAGTTTTGTGGTGAACCTGATATTCAGCTCCCCCAGTATCCCGCTCCTGACAAGCCTCTCTACTGCGAAAGAAAGCCACGGCGGTTCAGGCGGCGCTATATCGATAATCTCAATCTCCATAACCTCATGGAGGCTGGGGTCCTGCACAAAAGTGATATGCCTGTCCATACCTTCAAAAATAACAGTGTTCACGTTCCCCCGGACGAGTGAGATTGCAGATTCAATGAGGCGCGTCCTGTCGTGGGAATCGAGTTTTTCCCCGAATTTTTTTATCTGGTTTCCTTTCGCCAGCAGTTCAAGCGAAATAAGTTTTTTCATAAGCCCAACGCCATCGCTTTTTACTCTGTATATTGAAAAGCCGGAAGGCAGGTCTGCTATCAGGTATTCTGTGGTAAAATAGATTGGGCACCCAAGGCGCTCGCAGGGGTCGCTTCTTGTTACTCCTACGCTTTTATAATCCGGAGGGAATATCACGAACTCACCTTTTTGCGGTGTTCCACAAGCCCGCCGTCTGCGAGTATCTCACGAAGGAAATCCGGAAGTTTTGTGGCTGAAAATGTCTTATCTTTATGTTTTACGATTCCATTCCCGAGGTCGATTTCGATGATATCTCCTTCCATGCAGTCAATTTTTGCTTCGATGATGGGCAGGCCGACATTAATGGCGTTCCTGAAAAAAATCCTGGCAAATGATTCTGCCACGATACATGCTATGCCTGCATGTTTCAAAGCAAGGGGCGCTTGCTCGCGGGATGAGCCGCATCCGAAGTTTTTCCCTGCCACGATTATATCGCCGATATCCACTTTTTTCGGGAACTCAGGGTCAATTCCCTCCATGACATGGGATGCGAATACATTCATATCTGTGGTGCGGAGATATTTACCCGGAATAATGACATCGGTGTCGATATTATCGCCGAATTTCCATACTTTTCCCGATATCATGTTGAGGTTTTTATTCATGGCTTGCTATGGATATTGTTTACGGCAAGCATAATCATTTTGGTGAAATAAAGTAATAGACTTAAAAAAGAAACAAAAGAAGATGATTTCTCATCTTCTCATTCTGCCGGACAGATAAGCCGTTGAAAGTATGGCTATTGCAAGTGCAAATTCAAATCCGGGTACCTTCTTTGTCGGTGCCGGGGTAGCCGTACCTGTTGGCTTAACCGGTGTTTCTGTTACCACACCTGCCGGCGTTGCTGTGGGCACTATTACTCCGCCTTTTACTCCGGTTATTGCGAACACTGAGAAGGTGTCCGTCTTTGCCTCGTAGTAGGTATATGTATCGTCCTTGGTCTTTTCCGCAGTTTCGATTTGTGTCCACTGGCTGCCGTCCCACTTGACCATCTTAATATCGCTGCCTGCAAGGCTGTTGCTTCCGAGCCATGAGTTCTCAACCTTGAATCTGATTAAGGCTTCTTTCATCCTCTTTGTGCCAGCCCACACGTTCACGTTCTTATACACAGTTCCTGGCGCCTGGACTGTTACAAGTTTTGATGTGCCTTTAAGAGCCTCTACTCTCAGGGCTATGCCGTTTTCGTTCTCTTTGCCTGTAACAGCTATTTCGTATATATCGAGTTCAGGCGCTTTGAATGTGTATGTTACAGGCACGTTGGCAATAAGGTTCTTATCATATCTCTCTGCCTTCTCTATGTTGGTATAAGGCTCGGATGTGACTATGCCGCCACCGCCGGTGCTGCCGCTGCTACCGCCGGCAGATGTTGTTCCTGAAATCGTAGGACCAACGCCTGAAAAGTGCGGGATTCGGAGCCAGAGGGTGCCGTTTGTGGCGTCGATGTAGCAGGTTGACGAACTGTCAGTAGTACTGCAAGTATAGCCTGTTCCGAACCATGTCGAAGGGAACGGGCTGTAATCAGAAGGTATATTTGCAGCAGCGTTGGTATCGGTTATGTTCCATATTGAGTTCCAGTTCTCATCATAAAGTTTCCCCAGTTTAACGCTTGAAACGCTCATGCCTGAAGTGATGGGAACCCCGATAAGGACCTCGTCATAGATTTCCGGACCTTTGCTGCCGAATCTCCATGCCTGGTCGATTGCCGAGCCGCTCTGGGACTGGCTTGCGCTGTCATCGAATAGCGCGTCGGGCGGTCCTGATGCCAGCATATCAACATTCTTGTAATGTACGGTTATTCTTGTGCTTGTCTGCTTTATTCGGAGACTTATCTTACCGCCGCCCAGAACAACCTTAAAGGGATTAAATTCAGTCTCGTTCTGTCCCGTTGTTGGGTCAGGCATCAAAGAACAGCCTGACGCCGGTGCAGGACGGTCGCATTCGGTTTTGCTCAGCAGCATATCCATGAATATGCCTGATAGCTGAGTTCCATCAGGCTTTTGGTTGTTGAATGACGTCAGGGTGATATTAACAGGCCGCGTTGCTAATTGAGTGGTGTTCTTTGAAGTTTTTACTGGTGCAAAATTCTGGGTGAACACGTTGATCTTTCTTATGTCTGCGTTAATTGCAGGGATAGAGAACGAGCCGTTAGATGTTGGTTGGACATCTACCATCCATTTAAAATGCGCGCTGCTGTTTGCTGAGTAATTAACCTCTATCTCGATATGCGCAAACTGGTTAGTTAGATTTTGAGTTACATTTAGCAATTGGAAAGGAAGCTGCCTGATTGTAATGTTTCGAGTATTAGGTCCCTGAATGCCTGCATCATTTACGTTGATGTTTTCTACATTCCCCAACAGGGGGTACAGTATGAAGTTAAAGTTCTGCACATCGGATGCCGAATAGCTCATGGTAATATTCTTGAATGCCCCGTAATATACACCATCGCCTGAACTGCTATATGCAGTCGCAAACAGCAGTATGTTTGCACCTGAACCCTGTGCAGACCCCGGCAAAGTAATATTGTAAGAGCCGTTTGTTGCATAGTATGTATCTGAAAAGCTTGATCCACCAGGACCAGGAGTATTGCGGAAAGCGCTCATATTGGAAGGCATGGGACGGTCTTTACCTATAATATCCCCGGGCTCCATCAGGTAAGTGATTATGCTCAGGTTGGTGAAGCTGGATACGCCGTTTGATAAATTCGCATAACCGTTGACCCATATTGGTCTTATGGAGGTATTGAAGATGATAGTTGCATTGTTGTCTGTGTACGTGGAAAGATTATTCAGGTTATAGCTTATGGGCAGGCTCTGGTTCGGGAAAATCATGATAGAATAATTCCGTTCCAGAGGAACGTAAAGGTTGTTCACATTTTCTTGTTCAACATTAAAATTTTCAGTTATCCCGTAACTCACCCGCGTATCTTTTATCATATATTTGAACGCTACTCTGGTTGATACGTTACTTATGTCACTTCTTGCACGTATGTTTATCGTGCCGCCCTTTCTCAGGTAGAAATTCATCGGGCTGCTTACAGTGAGATTTGAAATCATATCTTTCGGGAACTGCGGCAGCGACTGACCTATCCAGTCAAGAGTTCCGTTTGTTGCATTATTTGCAAAATGCTTCAATACAGGTTTGTACATATATTGTTGATTGTCCCATGAGCCGTTAATCGATAAATTAAAATATCCTGTTGCATCGCTTGATGTATAGTTAGTAGCTTGTAAAGATGGTCCTTGTCCCCCCATTGTGTAAATCTCGATACTCACATTCGTATTATTTAACGTGACGTTTGTTTCATTATAAGTATATCCCCTGAAAGAAAACGCATTCGCCGTCCCCGCCAGCATACCGAAAAGCAGAAATGCCAAAAGCAGGGTTACAATAAGATTATTACATCTCCTAATTATAACAACTAAACCTCCTCAAATATTCCCTAGCTTACATATTGCTATGCAGGATATATAATACTTACGGATTTTAAATGAGTTATTTTTTATAAATTTTTAGATTGTCAAGCAATTATACCGGCTCGTATAAAGACCGGGCGTGATAAATCACTGCATAAATAATTTCTGGAGCAGTAGATACATTTATTCCTATGACCCCTCCTTCAGGTTCAGACAAACAAATTTTTATACCTGCAAGATATTAGATATTTCAGGAAGGGAAGTAGGCTATGCACGCAATCATAACAGAAAAAAATAGAAATAAATTCCTGCTTTTGATACTGCTTCTGGCGCTTGCTGTAAGGCTGTGGGTCGTACCGGTTGTTTTTTCAGGCGGGAATATAACCATACTCGGGGCGGATTCATATTATCATATAAGGCGCATTTTTGCGACAGTCGCCCATTTCCCGACAGTCCTTTCATTTGATTCATATATTGATTTCCCGTATGGTTCAAAAATCACCTGGGCGCCTCTATACGACATGTTTATTGCCGCAGTTGCACTCCTGGTAGGAGCAGGAAGCCCCTCAATCCATACAATAGAACTGACAGCCGCGCTCATCCCCCCTTTGCTCGGTGTATTGACAGTGTGGCTTGTATTTGCAATTACTGAAAAAATATTCGACTGGCGCGCGGGGCTCATCGGCGCAGGTGTTTTTGCAATAACCCCGTCCCATGTGTATGTTTCTTTTCTCGGATATGCTGACCATCATGTCGCCGAGACGCTGCTTTCCACTGCGGCTTATCTGTGTTTCATCATTGCAATAAAACGGATGCAGCAAAACAAAATAACGTCTGGCAATTTCAGGGCAAACATAATAAAAAATTCGTTATTTCCCGTAATTACAGGCATATTACTGGCGCTCTCGATATTCACATGGGACGGCGCTCCTATTTTCGTAGGGCTCATAGGACTTTATATCCCCATCCAGTTTGTGCTCGATAGGAAGTTCGGGCGCGATTGCTCTTATTTGTTATTAACAGGCGGCATAACATTCCTTGTTTCCATTTTGATTATTTTTCCAGTAGCAGTATCCGGTGGGACAGGATTTGAATTCATCTCCTATTTACCTACTATGTTCCAGGTCGCATTCCTGTCTGTCTTTTTTTTCCTATGTGCGCTTCTTTTTGCGATGCAAAAATTGCAATTCAATAAATGGTGGTATAACCCGCTATTATTATTATTATTGATATTTGGTGGAGGGGTGGAAGCCCTTGAAATTTTTGCCCCGCAGTTCTATCAATCCATGACAGAAGGCATAGGTTATCTTTTCGGGGGAGGTGTGCTTGCCACTATCCAGGAAGCAGTGCCGCTATTTAATACGCCATCCGGAGGGTTCACACTTGCCAATGTCTGGAATGCTTTTGGCTTTACCTTTTATATTGCATTACTGGCTCTCATATATTTTATTTATAAGACCACCAGGGAAAAATATCCCCCCGAAGCTGTATTTTTAATAACATGGTCTTTAATTATCCTGGTACTTACAGTCCTGCAGAGACGTTTTATTTATCTCCTTGCCGTGAACATTGCAATTTTTACAGCATATTTTATTGTTGGTGTATTGAAGCCATTTGAGGAAAAAAAAGTTGTTGCAGTTTCCAGGAAAAAGAGAAAAGGTCAGCGGGAGACAGGTTCAGGTTCAAGTGTAATTCTAAATATCAGTTTAATCCTGCTTTTCCTTATTGCCATTTCGAATATTTTTGTTATAAAATCCATGGCAAGCGGCACCATAGGAACGCCCGAGCCGGATTTTCGCGATTCGTATATGTGGCTTAAAGACAATTCCCAGCCCACAAGTTACTATGATGCACCGGATGAAACTCCTGAATACGGTGTGATGAGCTGGTGGGATTCTGGGAACTGGATTTTATTTATTGCCCAGCGCCCTGTGGTAGCAAACAATTTCCAGACTGGCATTGACGATGCTGCGCGATTTTTCACAGAACCGGATGAAAAAACTGCAAATGAAATTCTTGACAAAAGGAACGTCCGCTATATCATAACAGATGCCCAGATGCTTAAACTTAAATTTAAATCAATAGCATTGATGGCAGGCAAAAGACCGGAGGATTATTATGAAATTAAGACTGTCTCGGACATAGGCGAGATACGCAGTGTTAATAACGAAAATAAGAAATTTTTTGACACCATGTTATCAAAGCTTCACGTTTTTGACGGGAACGGGCTTGGTCATTATCGCCTGATATTAGAATCAAGTACGACTGCTATCAAGAGCCCGGATATAAAATACGTGAAAATTTTTGAATATGTGGGGGGGGCTACAATTTCAGGAAGGGCAGCCGATGGGGAAGTCAGGGCAACACTGGATATTGTGACCAACCAGGGCAGAACCATGACCGGTACATGGAAAACAATTGCCAGCAATGGCAGGTATGAAATCAAAGTCCCATATTCTACTATGGGCGGCAAGTATGAAACCAGAGCATTAGGAGATTATGTTATTCAAAATGGAAATATCTCAACAAAAGTTTCAGTTAATGAACAGGATGTTCAAGAGGGGCGGGAACTTAAGGTAGATCTGGTTTAAACCGGAAAGAATCAATATCGCTCAGAAAAGGTTTTTAGATATCAAAACATCACAGTCATCATGAGCCACCCTCTTGTATCTGTTATAATCCCCTGCATGAACGAGGAGAAAACAATAGGGGAGGTCATCAGAAAAGCGAATGCAACCCTTGAAAAGGAAGGAATTGACGGGGAAATAATCGTATCTGACAATTCAACAGATAATTCCAGGAAAATCGCCGAAGAATCAGGAGCAAGAATCGTAATCCCTCAAAAAAAAGGATACGGCAATGCTTATCTGGAAGGGTTCAGGCATGCCTGGGGAACAATTATTGTCCTGGCTGATGCGGACGATACGTATGATATGAGGGAGATGCCGAAGTTTTTAAAACCCCTCGTTGCAGGCGAAGCGGATTTCGTAATGGGGACGCGTTTAAAGGGCGATATCAGGAAGAACGCCATGCCCTGGCTGCACAGGTATATCGGGAACCCGGTACTGACATGGATGCTTAACTGGCTTTTTAAAACAAACATAAGTGATGCCCATAGCGGTATGCGCGTGATCACAAGGGAAGCTTATGATAGGCTGGATATAAAAAGTGAAGGCATGGAATTTGCAAGCGAGATGATTATCGAGGCTGCAAGGAAAAAGCTTCGAATAACCGAAGTTCCTATCACCTACTATCCAAGACAGACCCCTTCAAAACTTCACTCCTGGGGAGATGGATGGCGGCATCTGCGGTTCATGATGCTGTACAATCCAACGCCGTTTTTCTACATACCGGGTTTATTGCTGTTCGTCCTTGGTGCATTCATGACGCTAACGCTGGCAATTCGCGGTAACGTGGAAACCACGAGCCTTCACTCTTTCATTCTTGGAAGCATGCTTGCGATAATAGGAACGCAGATGATAGCTACAGGCAGTTTCATGAAAGTTTACGGCATAGTGCATAATAAGATAGATAGGACCGGAATAACTGCAAAATTCTTGGACTATCATTCCCTTGAATACGGGTTATTGATTGGCGTATTGTTATTCTTTGCAGGCATGGTTCTGGGTTCAAAAATACTCCTCAAATGGATTTCTTCCGGCTACAGTTCGCTTTCAGAGGTGGGGAATGCGGTAATCTCGGTCGCGCTTGCAGCTATGGGCATCCAGGTAATTTTTTCAACGCTCATTATAAGCATCTTCATGCTGGAAAAAAAGGAAAAATGAGAATAGCTTTCGTTTACGACGCTGTTTATCCATGGGTAAAAGGGGGCGCAGAGAAGCGGATATACGAAGTCGGCAAAAGATTGGCAGAGCAGGGGAATGAGGTGCATGTTTTTGGGGTTAAATGGTGGGACGGCTCTGACCAGATGCAGTATGAAGGCATGACCCTGCACGGCGTTTGTGCGCCAATGGAATTATATGTCAACGGCAGAAGGTCAATAACCGAGGCAATAATATTCGCGCTCAAGCTTTTCCCATATCTGGTAAGGGAGAAGTTTGATTTGATTGATGCAAGCGCTTTCCCGTATTTTTCATGTTTTAGTGCGAAACTTGCATCTATTATCAGGAGAACGCCGGTTGTAATCACATGGCATGAGGTATGGGGTGATTACTGGTATGAATATATGGGCTCGCCTGGTTTTTTCGGGAAACAGGTGGAATATATCGTTTCAAAAATAGTATCCAATTACATTGCAGTATCGAACATGACTAAAAATAGGCTTGAATTACTAGGTGTTAATGGCAATAAAATCCATATCGTGCCGAACGGTATTGATTTAAAAAGGATTTCCATCATTCCGCCGTCTCCAGATGAATGCGATATTATTTTTGTGGGGCGGTTAATCAGGGAAAAGAATGTGGATGTATTGCTTGAAGCGGTGGCTCATGTGAGGGAAACGATGCCGGGAGTAAAATGCCATATTATAGGCGACGGGCCTGAAAAGGAAAAGCTGATTGAACTTGCATTCAAACTGGGACTTTCGCAAAATGTCAGGTTCTTTGAGTTCATCGAATATGATGAGGTAATCGCAAAGATAAAATCATCAAAAATACTGGTGCTACCTTCAAGCCGGGAAGGGTTTGGAATTGTGGTTATTGAGGCATTTGCATGCGGTGTGCCTGTAATCACGGTCAAAAGCCCCGGGAACGCGGCATGCGAGCTTGTGAATGAAAAAACGGGTATGGTAATGAACCTTGAGGCGGCAGAAATCGGCAGCGCAATATGCTCGCTGGTTAAGGACGCTTCTCATCGGGAAAGGATGGCGGGTGCTGCTAAAAATGAGGCAGAAAAATATGATTGGGATGCGATTGCAGGGAAGTTATCATGCATTTATAAACAATAGAACATATGGAAAAGGTAATAAAGATTTGAATATATATCTTCGTTGAGGCGAATTAAAATGGAAGTTGTAATCAGAAAAGGGAGGTTAATCGAATTCCCTGAAATACTAATGGAAAAGTTCAGATTGAAAGTGGGTGATAAAATAATATTGAAAGAACATGATAATGATTTATTAATCGTACCGAAGCGAACTATTGTAGATGAGCTTCGTGGCTCTATCAAAGTAGAGAATAAAAACAAAATCGATGAAATTATTTCAACTGAAGTATGGGAACTCAACGAGGCTTAAGCTTGATTCCCGCAGGCAAAACGGTATTCTTAGATGCAAATATTTTCTTATATGAGGTATTTAATCATCCAAATTTTGGTGATGGTTCGTATAGAATTTTAAAAGATGTTGAAGAAGGTATTCTGAATGGTGTAACCTCGACCCTCGTTCTGGATGAAGTACTTTTTAAGATGATCTTAATGGAGGCGTCCAATAAATTTCAGATATCCCTAAAAGATACTGTGTCTTTTTTAAAGAAAAATCCTAAGAATATTCCCCTCCTTGAGAACTCATGGAAAGATATCCAAAGAATACAGAGAATTGAGAACCTTACAATCAAGGGGATTACACCAATGATTTTTGAAAGCTCTGTTGAGATTGCAAAAACAAATATGCTTTTGACGCACGATGCATCTCACCTGGCAGTGATGCAATCCGGAGGCATAATAGATATAGCGACGAATGATGCAGATTTCGATCGAATCAAAGGCATTAAGGTCTGGAGGCCTTAGATAAGTGAGAATCGTAATCTTCCACGATTACATAGGCGCCAATCGGCGGCGGCAAGAAGCTTGTGCTGACGCTTGCACGAGGGTTAAAAGCGAATGTGATTACCACTGATGTGAATGATGATTCTGTTATTAAGATGGGGTTTGAGGATGTGAATATTATAAGCCTCGGGGAGACGGTTAAACAGCCGCTGCTCAAGCAGATTTCTGCTTCTTTGAAATTTGCCATGTGCGATTTTTCTAAGGAGTATGAATTTTTTATTTTTTCTGGTAACTGGGCGCATTTCGCTGCAAGGAGGCATAAGCCGAATTTTCTTGCAATTCTGCGAAATTCTTCTACAAACAGCGCTGGGGCTGCGCCCCAGACCCCACGGTGGCGCCGCTCTCCGGCGGTGACAGCAAGTTTCTCTGGCTGCTTCGCACAGCATTGAAAATATGGGGTAGTAATTGAGTAATATTTTTATACGATTGAATACAATTTGTACTCAATGCTTGAAAAATTATTCGCATCTAAAACAAGAGTAAAGTTGCTGACACTCTTCCTTCTAAATCCAGAGACTGAGATGTATGTCAGGGAGATTGCACGAAGGACGAACGAGAATACAAATGCTGTCAGGAGAGAGCTTAATAAATAAAATTATTTGATTTATCTCTCCGTATAATCCTTTCCATAATATTTATAATATCTACCGGCGTTTAGGCACTTCATGGTGAATGATATCGTTGAAGAGGAAATCGACCTCAGGGAGTATTTGAAAGTTGTATGGAAAAATAAACTGTTAATTCTGGCTGTTTTCCTTATATCTTTAATTTCGTCTGGCTTTTATTCATTTTTTGTGCTGCAGGATGAATACCAGACTGATGCAAAATTGTCGTATGTATCTAATCAAAAAATTTCTTTAGCCGATGCAATTGAAATATTAAAGTCTCAACCCATTATTCAAAAAACTGCTGCGCAGGATGGCGAAGCTTCAAAAAATGAAGCCATATCCACGCTTAGCAGCCTGAAAGTCGAAAACATCGGGAATACAAATCAAATCCTGCTACAGCTCAAAGGGAATAAACCGGAAATGATGAAGAAATATTTTGGACAATATATTGAAGTGTCTGTTGATGAGCTTAACAGAAAATCCCTTGAGAAATCGCAAAGCGACTACCCACGATTAAAAAATTTATCCGTTTTATATGCAAAACAACGGGAGGAAATTAACGCCGAGCTTAAGAAAGGATTAGCCGAAGAAGCGGATTTTGAAATCGCGAGATTGAGAAATTTATCTCTCATTGCGGCAAGGTTTGGATATAAAGATAAACAGCTTGAAATAGAATATAAGATAGCTGACCTGATGTCAATAAAAGAAGAGGGTAGAATATACACGAATTCCGCGCAGCAGCTAATACAATCAAACCCGGAATTGATTCTATTAAACTCACGGCTTAATTCGATAGATGCGAAGCTTGCTGATTTACAAGCTAAAATGATGGAGTTGGAGAATCCCGACTCAAGCGTTAATAATACCACTTCAAACGTAGTGGAACTACTAACCCCGCCCACAGACCCTACGGTGATAGGTCCGAAAAGAAGTTTGAATATCGCAATAGCAGCTGTTTTAGGGCTTTTCGTCGGTGTTTTCGCTGCCTTCTTTAAAAATTACATGGAGGGGTCTGCGTCAAAATAGCAAGGATTTTCTGGTTTGTGGGGCTTATAAGCTATGCTATTTTAATCTTTTACCTCTCAAGCCAGGGACCTGCATCCATACCTGTACCGCCGCTTTTTCCACAACAGGATAAAGTGATGCACATGGGAGAGTATATTCCTTTCGGATGGCTCAGCTTGAAGGCGTTCATACCCTTAACTCCGGCAGCCTTTCTGGCAAGCATGGGCTTTTCTTTTGCCTATGCAGCATCGGATGAGATGCACCAGAGCTTTGTTCCGGGAAGAGAAATGAGTTTTATGGACTGGCTGGCTGATGCTGTGGGAATTTTAATTTCAAGTTATATTTATTATATTAAAGTTTTTAAGCATAGGATTAGTTAGCTCAATCCCGAATTCTATGGTTGTGGGAAATCCTGAATATGTGCATATGGTCAATCCTCCGGAAATGCAGAAGGTTTGCAGAAGGTTTAAGTATATCTAAACGGTTATGGGAGAAGGCAGTTAAGTTCAATAACAGCTTTAAAAAAAAAGGGGAAAAACATGTCTTGCGATCATAAACTGTGTGGGAATATCCAGAAAGTATGGCTTCCCTATGAGTACCGTGGGCACCTGAAAGGATTAAAATCACATCCATACTGCCTCAAATGTGGAGCTATCAAGAACATTTCCTCTGATAGGGCAAAACCTCTTGGATATTATATGAACGTCCTTTCTCATCTTCCAATTACTAAAGTCCAGACTCGTTTGATCGCAAAAGATATGGAAGAATTTTGGGATTTTGAGGATATATTTTCCATAACCTCTTTTTTGCAGGAACAGATTTTTGTTAATATAGTAAAAAAACATTCAAGCTTATCTGAACATACTATTAAAGGGGCTCTTTAGTACCATTTCTGAATTGATACACTAACGTAGGTGATAAGGGGGATGGTGCAGATAGCGGGGGCTTTGGCAGAGTGATCGGAATTAACTAATAGCGCTGGGGCAAGCCCCAGACCCCAACGGAAGCGCCGCCGGTGGCGGAGGTTGAAAAAAGTAAAAATCACTGGATTTGGATTGTGCATAGACAATTATACTATAAAAAAAAGGTCGAAAAGAAATAATTTATGAAAATATCCATAATTGGTACCGGATATGTTGGTACAGTGAGCGCAGCCTGCTTTGCGGAACTTGGTCATCGTGTTGTTTGCGTTGATATAGACCAGGAAAAAATTGACCTGATAAATGCCGGCATCGCTCCAATTTACGAAGAAGGTCTTCCTGAACTTTTGAAAAAACATGCAGGAAAAAGGTTGAACGCAACCACTGATTATGAGTTTGCTGTTAGAAATTCCGAAGTTTCTTTCATTTGTGTGGCCACTCCACAGGATCCGGATGGCAAAATCGACCTTGGAATAGTGAAAGCGGCAAGCTCAAGCCTTGGGAATTCATTGAAAAACAAAAAAGAGTATCATGTTATAGTTGTGAAAAGCACGGTCGTGCCTGAAACCACTGAGAAGGTTGTTCTGCCCATAATAGAGAAGCACTCGGGAAAACATCATGGGGATTTCGGTATTGCCATGAATCCGGAGTTCCTGCGTGAGGGCAAAGCAGTTTATGATTTTATGCATCCTGACAAAATCGTAGTGGGTTCACTTGACAAGAAAGCAGGCGATATTGTTGCATCCCTTTACAGCGGCTTAGAGTGCGAAGTGACAAGAACAAACCCGCGGACCGCAGAGATGATAAAATACACGAATAACGCATTCCTTGCAACCAGGATTTCATTTGCAAATGAGATTGGAAACATATGCAAGGAACTTGGAATTGACACTTACGAAGTTATGAACGCTGTTGGCAGGGATTTCAGGATAGGACAGTATTTCCTGAATGCAGGTGCTGGTTTTGGCGGCTCGTGTTTCCCTAAGGATGTGAAAGCTCTTATCGGCAAAGCTTCGGAGATCGGATATGAACCTTTATTGCTTAAATCCGTTATCGAGATAAATGAAAGGCAGCCATCGAGAATGGTACAGATATTGAAAAATAAGCTTGGAAAACTAAGCGGAAAAAAAATAGCGGTTCTCGGGCTTGCGTTCAAGAATGATACTGATGATGTGAGGGAATCAAGGTCGATACCTGTAATAAAAGAATTGCTTGATAACGGGGTGAAAGTTTCTGCTTATGACCCGATGGCTAACGAGAATATGAGTAGAATTTTCAATAATGTCCAGTACAATAATAATGCGGCTGATACATTGCATGGAGCCGATGCATGCCTCATAATGACCGAATGGGATGAGTTCAGAGAGCTTGATAAGGAATTCAATGTTATGAAAAGAAAGCTTGTAATCGATGGGCGGCACATGCTGACGCCGCCGGGGAAAGATATTGAATATGTAGGATTGTGCTGGTAGATATGGAAACAGCGAAAAATAAGATCAAAGTCGTAATTCCCGCAGCTGGGGCAGGAAAAAGGCTTTTTCCCCATACATTTACAAAACCCAAGCCAATGGTGTATATTGCAGGAAAGCCCATTATAGGTCATATCCTGGATCGGATGAAAGATTTGAATCCTGAAGAAATAATATTAGTAGTAGGATATAAGAAAGAGCAGATCATATCGTATGTGGATAAGAATTATTCGGGTATTTTCAATATCAGGTATGTTGAACAGGAAGAGCAGCTCGGTATCGGGCATTCCATTTTTGTCGCCAGGGATGCGATAGGTGATTCGAATATAATGATAGCATTGGGGGATAATATTTTCAAAGCCAAATATTTTGAGTTTTATGAAAATCATATAAATAACGGCAATTGTGCCGGATCGATCGGGATAATTGAAGTGGATGACCCGAAAAAATATGGAATTGTTGAACTTGAAGGGGAGAATATAAAAACCTTGGTAGAAAAACCCCAAAATTCAATATCAAAATTGGGAATAGCAGGTGTATATTTCATTAATGATACTCCGATTATGATGTCGATACTCGAAAAGATCATCAATACTAAAAAGCGTACACATGGCGAATATCAACTCACCGATGCATTGGCGGAAATGGTGAATAGTGGCTGTTGTTTTAAAACTGTTCCTGTATCAGCGAGGTATGATTGCGGACGCACTGAGTCATTGCTTGAAGTGAACCGCATACTGCTGGATGAGAGAAAGAATGTAAACAACGTGCACCAAAAAATTGATTCGGTGATTATTCAACCTGTTGCTATTGGAGATAATGTTTCAATCATAAATTCGATAATTGGACCGCATGTATCTATAGCGAATGATTCGGATATCGAGAATTCTATTATTTCAGATAGCGTCATTGGGGCATGCTCACATATTTCAAAAGTAAATCTTCAATATTCTATAGTTGGAGATGAGGCGAAACTGATTGGAAAACATAATTCTCTTAATATAGGGGATTTATCTGCTATTGAATTCTGAGGTCAGGAAAAATTTTTGATGCATAAAAGTAAACTGGGTGAAAATTGACGAACTTGAAAGATCCGGGTCAATAAAGAGACTGCCGATTGACGAGAAAAAGGTAAATGACTCAACTGACCTGGCAAACGCGATTTGAATATCGCAAGGAATATGCTTGATGAAAATTGTGACTGGGCTTTCTCAATTGCATACAACTCAATACTGCAATCTATCGCACTATTGCAATGGTAAGTTAAAATACAAAATCTTCAACGAAATGCGCTGTGGCAAGCCCCATACCCCACGGATGCGCCGCCGATGGCGGAGGTTTAGTGATTATTTTCTCTTATTTAGTGTTACAGGTTGCAATCTTTAGTGTTTCAAATAGATAAAAAAATTAAGACACGGTGATTAATTATATGATTGAGGATATAATTGAAGGTAAAAAAGCATTAGCAGTAGTAGGACTTGGATATGTGGGTCTACCTCTTGCTATAGAATTTGGAAAAGTTTTTAAAAGAGTTATAGGTTTTGATATTAATGAAAATAGGATCGATGCATTAAAAAACTGTATCGATGTAAATGAAGAAACATCGCCTGAAGAGCTGAAAAAATCTGTTCTAGAATTCACCTCAGACCCAGCAGTACTGAGGGAAGCATCCATAATCATAATATCCGTTCCTACACCCATTACAAACCATAAGGCACCGGACCTCCAGCCACTGGAATCTGCCTCAAGGATTGTTGGAGCGCATATGTGCCGTGGTACTATAGTGGTGTATGAATCCACTGTATACCCTGGGGTAACAGAGGACTTTTGCGTCCCGATTCTTGAGCAATGCTCAGGTCTGAAATATGGCATCGATTTTAAGGCAGGCTATTCGCCTGAAAGAATTAACCCTGGTGACAAAGAGCACTCACTCTCAAAGGTGGTCAAGATAGTATCCGGCTGTGATAACACGACGTCTGATTTATTAGTTCAGGTTTACGGAGCTGTTGTAAAGGCAGGGGTTTATAAGGCTCCTGATATAAAAACAGCTGAGGCTGCAAAGGTCATAGAAAATATCCAGAGGGATCTGAACATTGCTTTGATGAACGAACTATCAGTAATTTTCCATATGCAGGATTTGGATACAAAAGAGGTACTAAAAGCCGCGTCAACCAAGTGGAATTTTTTAGGTTTTGAACCAGGGCTTGTAGGAGGGCACTGCATTGGCGTAGATCCTTACTACCTTACTTTCAAAGCACAGGAAATGGGCTATCATCCAGAGGTAATACTCGCAGGAAGGAAAATCAATGATAACATGGGGAAGTATGTTGCTGAGCAGACAGTAAAGCAGTTGATAAAAGCGGGCAAGACTGTGAATAAGTGCAGGGTACTTGTTCTTGGGATAACATTCAAGGAAAATGTTAGAGACATAAGAAATTCAAGGGTTATAGATATCATAAATGAACTAAAAGACTATAATGTAAATACCATTGTTCATGATCCCTACGCTATAAAAGAAGAGGTGTTAAAAGAATATGGTATTGAGCTTTCCGACAAATTTGAAGACCTTGGACCATTTGACGGCATAGTCGTGGCAGTCAAGCACAGGGATTTTGTCAATCTTGATCTTAAATATCTGAAAAGTCTATGCAGCAATCCATGCGTTTTGACTGATGTAAAAGGGATTTACAATAAAGAAAAAGTTATAAAAACAGGATTTAACTACTGGAGGCTTTAATATTATTTTAGTAACAGGGTGCGCTGGCTTTATCGGATGGAAGACCTGTAGCTTGCTTTTGAAAAATGGCGAGGAAGTGGCCGGGATAGATAACCTGAATACATACTACGACCCAAAGATAAAAGACTGGCGATTGGGTGAGCTAAAAAAATTTCCAAATTTTTCTTTTAACAAAATGGACATAACAGAGATCGAACCCCTTCGCATGCTCTTCAAGGACAACAATTTTGAGGCTGTGATAAATCTGGCAGCAAGGGCGGGCGTGAGAGCCAGTGTTGAGAATCCATGGGATTACGTTGATACAAACATAACGGGCACTTTGAATCTCCTTGAGCTTTGCAGGGAATTCGATATTAAGAAATTCGTGCTTGCATCGACCTCCAGCCTGTACGGAATAAATAAAATGCCGTTCTGTGAAGAGGACAGGACTGATAATCCTCTCTCGCCATATGCAGCAACAAAAAAGGCGGTGGAGGCAATGTGTTATACGTATCACTTCCTTTACGGCATCTATATAACGATACCGAGGTATTTCACGGTCTATGGACCCGCAGGCAGGCCGGATATGAGCATATTCAGGTTCATTAAGAACATATCCGAAGGAAAAACAATCGAGGTCTTTGGTGACGGGAAACAGAAAAGGGATTTTACTTATGTGGATGATATAGCAGCGGGCACTGTGAAAGCTTTGAAGCCTCTCGGATATGAAATAATAAATCTTGGAAATAATAATCCGGTTGAGTTGATGTATGTGATAAATCTAATCGAAGAGAACCTGGGGAAAAAGGCTAAGATTGATTTTTTGCCGAGGCATCCTGCGGATGTGCTGGCGACATGCGCGGATATTGAGAAGGCGAAGAGGCTGCTGGGGTGGGAGCCGGAAGTGAGGATCGAGGAGGGGATTAAAAGAACAATTGAGTGGTATTCGGAGAATGAGAAATGGCTGAAGAATGTAAAAATTTAGTGCATTTATTTTAGGGAAAATCCATGTTAGAGGAATTGAAGTGAACATAGAAGAACTTAAAGAAATAGTTGAACAATTTGACAGGACTTCCATACTGGTTATAGGAGATTTTGATGCTGGATAGATTCATAACCGACACTATTACCCGCATATCTCCTGAAGCTCCAGTCCCGGTGATTGATGTCGCCTCAGAGAGTTTTAGGCTTGGTGACAGATGCAAACGCTATTAACAACGTAAGGGTTTTGGGTGGAAATGTTATTGCGGTTGGTGTAGTTGGAGATGATTGGTATGGCAGGCGATACGGTGGCAAGCCTGATTGCACTTTCTCTTGCGTCTGGCATTACTATGATGGTTGATTCCGTAAAACTGGCTAATATTGCTGTATGGATAGTAATTAGGAATTTAGGAACTTCAATGGTGACAAAAGATGAGCTAAAGCATCAGAAAGACATTGTAGAGGGTTGCTATGCAAACAAGTGAGTTATATCTTCTGAAGAAAAATATGGATGCTATTAAAATGCTTGATGAAAAAGCCAGGAAGATAAGAAAGCATGTCATTAATATGATTTTTGAAGCAGGTTCGGGGCATCCGGGAGGATCGTTATCATGCGTAGATATATTAACAGCACTCTATTTTTATACAATGCGTCATAATCCAATGGAACCCGAATGGGCTGACAGAGATAGATTTATTTTATCAAAAGGGCATGCTGCACCGGCATTATACGCAATTCTGGCAGAGGCAGGCTATTTCCCGGTTAAAGAATTATTGTCATTGCGTAAAATCGGAAGCATGCTGCAAGGTCACCCTGATAGCGATGTTTCTGGAGTTGATGTTTCATCTGGCTCGCTAGGTCAAGGTCTGTCTATCGCAAGTGGACTTGCGCTGGCTGCTAAACTGGATAATAAAGCTTACAGGGTTTTTGCACTGTTAGGTGACGGGGAGTGCGATGAGGGGCAGGTCTGGGAGGCAGCAATATTTGCATCGCACTATAAATTGAATAATTTAACCGCAATTGTCGATCGTAATGGTCTACAAATCGATGGGCCAACTGAAAAAATTATGTGTTTAGAGCCAATTGTTGAAAAATGGAGGGCATTTGGCTGGCATGTGTCCGAAATTGATGGAAACAAAATGACAGAGATAATAGGGGCATTAAATGAAGCAAAGATAACCAGCGGCAGACCAACTGTAATTATCGCCAATACACTTAAAGGAAAAGGCGTGTCTTTTATGGAAGGGATAAATGCATTCCATGGAAAGACGCTAAGCAAAGAGGAACTGAAAATTGCACTGCAAGAGTTGGGCGGGGACTGAATAATGGAGTTAAAATCCACAAGAGATGCATATGGGGATGCGCTAATTAAACTGGGTGATACTAATAAAAATGTCGTTGTGTTAGATGCGGATTTATCAACTTCAACACAGACAAATAAGTTTGCAAAGAAATACCCAAATCGATTTTTCAATGTTGGCTGCGCCGAGCAGAACCTGATAGGAGTTGCGGCGGGACTTGCAATAGGAGGGAAGATCTCCTTTGCCAGCACCTATGCAATCTTCTCGACAAGAGCATGGGAGCAGATAAGAAATACTGTGGCACATGACAATTTAAACGTAAAAATAGCTGTGAGCCATGCGGGATTGACAAACGGGCCAGATGGTGCGTCCCATCAATCATTGGAAGATATAGCTCTCATGCGAGTAATACCCAATATGACTGTAATTGTACCCTCTGATGCGATGGAGGCAGAGAAGGCAGTTACATCAGAAGCATATCGTGAAGGTCCGACGTATATTAGATTGAATCGAACTAAGACCCCGATTATTTTTGAGGATGACTATGAATTTACAATCGGTGAAGCTGTTAAACTGGCAGACGGCAATGATTTAGCTATTTTCGCTACAGGAACAATGGTACATGAGGCATTAGAGGCATCAAAAATGCTAAAAACCGAGAATATCGATGCGTGTGTAATAAACATACATACCATAAAACCGCTTGATAAAGATATTATTGTTAAGGTCGCCAAACAAACCGGAGCCGTTGTTTCAGTTGAAGAGCATAGCATTTATGGCGGTTTGGGCGGAGCGATCGCCGAAGTTTTAGGAGAAAAATATCCAGTTCCAATGAGAATAATAGGAATAAAGGATGTATTTGGTGAATCCGGTGAATATGAGGAATTATTGAAGAAACATGGTTTAATGGCGATTAATATTGTTAAATCCGCGAAGGAACTAATGGGGATGAAAAAATGAAAATTTTTATTGATTCTGCCAATTTGGATGAAATCAAGAAAGCAAACGAATGGGGGATTATTGACGGGGTGACTACAAATCCCTCGCTGGTTGCAAAAGAGAATAAGGATTTTAAAGAGATCGTTCAAGAAATCATAAGTATTGTTGACGGACCCATAAGTGTTGAAGTAATTAGCACAGATGCAGGAGGAATGGTAAAAGAAGCAGTCGAAATGTTTGAATGGTCTCAAAACATTGTAGTGAAAATACCAATGATTCCCGAGGGATTAAAGGCTGTTAAAATACTAAAAACCAGGAACATTAAGACAAATGTAACATTGATTTTTTCGGTTAATCAGGCGTTACTGGCAGCTAAGGCAGGGGCAACCTATGTGAGTCCTTTTATTGGAAGATTGGATGATATTGGGCATGATGGTATGCAAATCGTACGTGATATGGTGGATATTTTTAATCGTTATAATTTTAAAACTGAAATAATAGTAGCAAGCGTTAGGCATCCGCTGCATGTAATAGATGCTGCTAAAGCCGGTGCACATGTTGCGACTGTTCCATTTAATGTAATTGAAAAAATGTTTGACCATCCATTAACAGATGTGGGATTAAAGAAGTTTTTAAATGATTGGAAAAAGGTTCCGAAGTGAATGAAATTCTAAAGCATATGAAAAATTGGGAAAAATGTCTTGCAGCCGTTATTGGATTGAGCGTGCTCTTGAGGATGCAAAAGGCGATGGAGGTTGGCTGATTATGAAGTCAGGGGTTACATCGGCTGGAATCATCACATGGCGATGTTGTTTCTATTGGAGATGCAGGATGAATGGAAATTAAAGGCACCTTTGCTTGCTCTCACCGATGTTCGAGAAATTTTTGAAGTTATTATGCCGAAAAGAAGGGTGAGTGATAGGGAAATCTTAAAATTGATTGAGCAGAAACATATGGATCGTCAGCTAGATTATCTCACTATAAAAGAGGGAGGTAATCTGACAAAGTCAAGCTTTAATTTAAAGGAGAATTAAAATGTTATGGTATATAATCGGCTCTGTCGCAGCACTGCTAACAATGTTTGGTTTTGCCCCACAGATAATAAAAATATTCCGTACAAAATCTGTAGGTGATTTGAGCCTTCCCATGTTGGTTCAGTTCAGTGCAGGTATTTTTTTGTGGATAATGTATGGAATTCATTTGCAGGATTATATCATCATTGTATCAAATCTTGTAACTTTTATTACCCTCATCATGGCAATAGGCTTATATTTAGTATATAATGACAAAAATACTAAAAATTAATGAAGATATAATGATGGAAAATGGTTCTATCTAACACAGCTAAAGAAAAATTTTCAAATTGTATATTCAAAAGTCTACAGGGAATTTGGTTTTAATGTGAAAACTTCTTTTGAAGAAGGATTGAATAAAATTATTGAATGGTACAGGAAATAGAGACGGTAAAACTGCATTGGCAGAATTTATTTATAACATCACTTATTAGAGAGGAAAGATGAGAAAAATTAACAAGGTTTTAATAACCGGTATAACAGGATTTGTTGGCAGTCATTTGGCAGACTACATTCTTGAGAACTTTCCAGAAGTCACTATTTTAGGTTTGGTACGGTGGCGTTCACCGAAAGATAATATTAGACATATTCTTGATAAAATTACCCTTTTATATGGTGATTTATTAGATCCGTTTTCCCTGAAAGCTATTTTAGCAAAACATGAGCCTGATGTTATCTTTCACCTTGCAGCACAATCTTATGTTGATTTTAGTTTTTCATCACCTATTGCAACATTGGAGGCAAATGTAATCGGGACTGCTAACTTATTGGAAGCAGTAAAAGAATTAAAATTTGCTTCTGGTTACGATCCAGTAATTCACATCTGTAGTTCTTCAGAGGTTTATGGACAGGTAAAGGAAGATGAGGTTCCAATAAAAGAGGATAATCCTTTTAGACCTGCTTCACCTTATGCCGTAAGTAAAGTGGGTGAAGACATGCTGGCATTTCAATATTGGTTATCCTGGAAAGTTAAGACTATAAGAACAAGAATGTTCACACACACGGGTCCAAGGCGAGGTGAAGTCTTTGCAACCTCCAGTTTTGCTAAGCAGATTGCGGCTATTGAAGCTGGATTGGCACCACCGATAATTAAAGTCGGCAATCTCGAGAGTATTCGGACATTCCTGGACGTCAAAGACGCTGTCAAAGCCTATTGGTTATTGATTTATAAATGTCCTCCTGGTGAGGTGTATAACATAGGAGGAATCGAGACAATGACTATAGGAGAAATGTTGAATAAACTTCTGAAGTTATCAACGGTGAAGAATATAGCAGTTACAGTTGACCCATCTCGTTTAAGGCCATCGGACGTAACCTTACAAATCCCATCCATAGATAAATTTGTGAAAGAGACAGGTTGGAAACCTGAGATAAAATTCGAAAACACATTAAAGGATCTTTTGAATTACTGGCGGAAATATTATAAAAAGAGAGAAGATGAAGGCACAGTCCAATAATCCAGTTATGAGTAATAAAGTTTCCTTCATCTGGAGTATTACAGATATCTAGAGCATGTTGGAATTAATGAAGATTTTGATGCTGGATTGCTGCCATAATGAGAAATTAACAATAATCAGGGGCGATGTCAGGGATAAGGAGCTGATTTCTAAATGTCTCAAAAAAGTAGAGGCCATCTTTCCCCTTGCATGCTTAACTGGTGCACCCCTCTGTTCCAAAGATCCTGTTGGTGCACAGACAACAAATTTTGATGCGGTCAAGATGATACTCGATATTCGTAGCAAGGGTCAGATAATTATTTTTCCTACTACGAACAGCGGATATGGGATAGGTCAGGAGGGAATTTACTGCACTGAAGAAACTCCCTTAAACCCTGTTTCCCTTTATGGCTGCTTAAAAGTAGAAATAGAAAAGTTAATTCTTGAGGCAAGGGATTGCATCACTCTTCGGCTTGCCACTGTAATGGGGATAAGTCCGCGAATGCGATTGGATTTATTGGTCAACGATTTCACTTACAGGGCGGTTAATGACAGGCTTCTGGTTCTTTTTGAACCTCATTTTAAGAGAAATTATATTCATGTGAGGAATGCAGCCAGAGCGTTTATTTTTTGTCTCGAGAATTTTAATCAGATGAAAGATGAACCTTACAATGTAGGTTTAAGCGACGCAAATCTGAGTAAGTGGGAGCTTTGCGAGGAAATTAAGAAGCAAGTTCCTGACTTTTATTTTGTCGAGGCTGAAGTGGGCGAAGATCCGGATAAAAGGAATTATATTGTAAGTAATGCAAAGATCGAAGCAATGGGATTCAAGGCTGAATATTCATTACAGCAAAGTATAGCAGAGCTGGAAAAGGGTATCAAGTTATAAAAAGAAATCAATTTTCTAATGTTTAGAATAGTCAAAAATAGAAAACAAGATCGCACACTGCATGCGGTTTTAGTCAAATGGGGTCAAGGGGTAGAGAACCCTCATGCTTTCAAGCATGAGATGAATCGTACCCCTTGTAAAAGCACAGAAAAGTTTCAAAAAACCAGTTGTAGAAGTAGCAAGCAAGAGTCTCATAACTTGCATCA
>JAPZAN010000241.1 GCA_027460605.1 Candidatus Methanoperedens sp. | reverse complement strand
TGTTGCCTATTACGACAACATTAACCTGCGTGTACGGGTCTTCCGTAGCGTCCATCACGAGTATTACGCCGTCAAGGTCATCGAGCCATTTCACGGCTTCAATCACTCCTTCGGTGGCTTCTTTGGAGCGCCTTTTGGATTCCTCTTCTGTCAAGCCAAATGCCATAAAATCATGAAAATCGATTTTGGTAGCAAGTCCGGGCGTATCGATTATATCCAGAGTCACCGACGAGCCGTTGCATTCGATGGTCACACCTTCGCGTCGGCGCGCCCTGCGGGTTTCATGCGGGATATGGGATACCGAACCCATGGCATCGCCGGTCCAGTCCCTCACTATCCTGTTCGCAAGCGTAGTCTTCCCGGCATTTGGAGGACCATATATTCCAATCCTCGCTTTCTTTTTCTTGAATAACCGCTTTATCCAGTTAAAGTTCAGCCCCAGCCTTTTTATTATGCCCATAGTCATTATGCCTCATTGTTTAATATCAGTTCTCTCTTTTTTAGTTTTCTGTCAATATGTTTCATCTTGTCTTTATGTTAATGCACCAAAAATCTGATTTGAATTCCTTTCAAATTATTTCATGAATAGCCGGGGCGCTTTCATTGCATATATACATTCAGGCGACTGCAAGGTTTTTAAGACTGACTGAAAGCGGGCTTTTAGCCTTCAATGCGCTTACTTTTAAGATAGAAAATCCAATAACATTTCCCTTTGTATCAACTTTTTCCATCACTGCATCGTTTTCCGTTTCCTTGAAGTATCCCGCTTTTTTCTCAAAAAGGACTTCAAGGTAGTCACCTTCTTTGTCGTACCATATTTTTACTTCTTTTCCCCTCCCGACGCTCGGGTGTTAATCGGATCTCTCGACTGTGTATGTCTTTAAATAATTTCATTGCCTCAGCCACTTTCTATCACAGCCAGACCCGGGATTTTCCAGACGCCTTTTTCTATTTTTATAGCATGCAGGCTTTTGAGATTTTTCCTGAAATTGTTCAATAGTTGCGTAAAGAAGGTATCTTTTTCATAAATTATCTCATTAGCTTCGTAAATTTCGAGCATTAATGGAGAAACTGAATATATAGCATGTGAAATTTCATCCCTACTTACAAGATTCAAATGGAGTGAAGTGGCGTATTTTAATTCTATATCTTCTGTTAGTTCCAGAGTCATTTTATCGCGCGCTCGCCAGTCTTTTATGGCAGTTTCGCAGACTACAAGGACATCTATATTAGAAGTGGTGGTAAAATTGCCTTTAACGATGGAGCTGAATATGACAATGGATAAGAGGTCTTGGTTGAACTGATGTTTGAGTATTCTGGTCAGTTCTGAGAGGAGTTTGGTTTGCATTTAGATTACCTTGATATAAGCATGTCTGCTATATAGTTTATTTTCACAAGTAATTCTAACTTTGCTTTATAATTCTTACACTCAGTCAAAAATTTTAACTGGAACTCACGATATTTAAAAATCTAAGTTAGCGTTCCCCACAAGGTATCCCGTTATAATACCCTCGTATTTTTTGCTCAATTGCCATTCTTCCTTGCTGTTGTAAATTTGGAGTATAATAAACTGCAACGACAGGAGTGCTTTGACAATTTCTCCTCCAGCATATATTCCTTTCATGATTTGCCACTCTTGTTTTTACAGTAGCTGACTCGCCCACATCAATGAGATTATACTCACCATTTCTTTGGCAAAGGATAGAATAAATCCCCGATCGATCCTCTAGGTTTTCCAGTGAGCTATACGGCCCATCGAATTCATAATTCCCAATTCTTATACTCATAATATTTTTCTCGTTGTTTTTGTCTCGCAAGTTATTATTGGTTCATTATATCTTCTTGAATATAGTCACTGCATCTTTTCTCCTGACGATGATTTATCGATATGAACTACATTGATTTCAAATAGTTTTATAGATAATTTCGTAATTACTCCATCCATCATATTGAATTTGGTAACTCCCAATATTTGAAGGAACTTCGAATGCAAGACTACCTTTGAGTGTTCCACCATCAAGTAAATCAACCGTATCTAATTTATCATCTAAACTGTAAGACTCTGTTGTAACATCATATTTTACATTATTAGCTATTACCTTAAAGAAAAACGGATTTGTGTTAAATTCTTTATAACCGTGATTTTCTATGTTCATTGTAATTACTAAGAATACTTTACCTGATTTAGCTTCTCCAAATTGCCCAATCGAGTCAACCTTTTTAGCGGAATAGCTGATGATTATATTCTTTTGAGACTGTGTTTGTACAGGTTTTGGGGTAGAAGCAACTGTAGATTTAGGATTTTCAATCGAAGTTGGTGCACTTGGCTGTGATTCTACGCATCCTAATGCTATCACTGATACTAACACTATTGCAATTATTCCAATAATTTTTAGATTCATTTTTGCCACCAAATCCTTATACGAATTTTAACTCTTATAAATCTTTCTTAATACGATTATAAAAGTATAGTATGATTTTCTTACTTATTTTTCATTATGTTAAAAGACTTCCGAAGTCTGCATGTATTTATTGCACAAGAAGTTCCTTATCGAAATAATAATAGCTTTAAAAGATGCACCGCTTGCGTTTAATGAAATTCAAAGTCAATTAAAAATTTACTCGGATACGCTATCAAGAAGGCTTAAAGAACTCGAAGAATTTGGGATTATTGAAGCTTCAATTATTCAAGAAGAAAAAGGAAAAAGAGTTAGATACAGGCTTACTGAGAAGGGGAATAAGACAGCGACTTTACTCATCGAGGGAGTAAAGATATTAGAGACTGCTGAAGAATTATTACAAAAATTATAATGCGCCTGTTCTCTCAAAACTCACTTAACTTCAACTGCCTTCTTGAACACTTCTCGCCCGGAATCTCAACAGGATAAACACCGCTCAAACATCCCACGCACAGATCATCCATGGGAATCCCGATAGAACTCACAAGCCCTTCAATGCTCAAATATCCCAGGGAATCGGCATTAATCAAAGCCTCAACACCTTTCACCGACTTATAAGCAGCCACAAGTTCCTCTCTTGTAGCCATGTCAATCCCAAGATAACATGGTGAAATAATCGGCGGGCTGGCAACCCTCATGTGAATCTCCTTCGTTCCGGCTTTTCGGATTAAATCGATTATCCGGCGCGAGGTTGTCCCGCGCACAATGCTGTCGTCGATGAGCACAACTCTTTTACCTTCGATGTTTGGCTTTATAGTATTGAGTTTCAATCTGACCGCAGTCTCTCTCATATCCTGTCCAGGCATGATGAAAGTCCGTCCTATATAGCGGTTCTTCATCAATCCTTCCATATAATCAATGCCCGCGCTCTTGGAGAAACCTATCGCATAAGTAATTCCAGAATCAGGCACCGGGGATACTATATCGGCTTCTACCGGATGCTCCTTGAATAGCGTTGCTCCGATACGCATCCTGACATTATACACAAGCTGTCCATCTATGACCGAATCGGGGCGCGCAAAATAAATATATTCGAAAACGCAGTGCGCGCAATTCTTTGATTTAATAAGCTGGCGGCTTTCATACGACCCATTGCTGAATATCAGCATTTCTCCAGGAGCAACATCACGAATAAAATCCCCGTTTAATATATCAATAGCAACGCTTTCAGACGCCACAACAAAACCATTATCAATACGTCCAAGACACAGGGGTTTTACTCCCAGCGGGTCGCGGACAATGACAAGCGTTTTGTCTATCAGGATGGCAAGCGAATAAGAACCCACAAGCCTTTTCATCATCTCCCTTACAGCATCTTCAAGTTCATTGTGCATGAGTTCTTTAACCAGGAGATGCGCAATGACCTCCGTATCAGAATCCGAGAGAAATATTCTCCCCTCTTTTACAAGCTCTTCTCTCAATTCTTTTGAGTTTACAAGATTGCCGTTATGGGCGATTGCTATTGTCCCGCTGCTGAAACTGACAAGAAGAGGCTGGCAATTCTCGATCTTTGAGCCGCCTGTAGTCGAATAGCGGACATGCCCGATACCGACATGACCTTTCAGTTTCTGGATATCGGCTTTATTAAAAACATCAGGCACGAGTCCCATGCCTTTTAAAGTCTGGACACAGTTCCCGTCATGGACTGTTATACCGGCGGATTCCTGGCCCCTGTGCTGGAGAGAATATAAAGCGTAATAGATTGATAGTGCGGCAGGCGCCTCTTCTTTATAAGAGACACCGACTATACCGCATTCTTCATGCAACCGGGGTCACCTTAATATCCGCATTTTTCTTGCCATTTGTATGATCTCATACGTGTGGTCTTGCCGAATCCGCACGATGCACACATTTTTGTATGGGTATTAAATGAAACGCTTCCGCATCTTCTGCATTTTATATGGGTTTTATGCTGGCGCATACCCATTGACGGCGTACCTTTTGACATTTATTATCACCTTTCTTATTTTAAGGAGAAATGAATACTATATTATCCCCGCGGACAACTACAGTTCCAAGTTTCTTTGTCTCGTTCTCTTTTATTTCCTCGGCTTTTTCCAGTACTATGTTCATGTGAATATCGTAGCCCTGCAATTCGCCTCTGAATTCCCTTGAGCCCTTTAACCGTATCAGTACGGATTTATTTAATGCATTGTTTAGAATGTCGAGGGGTCTGTTTCCCATAAAACGCTCCTGGTTATTAGTAAACTATTAATTCAATAGTGCACCAAAGTGGTCAGGACAATATTTAAAACTATTGGTGGCAAATGAAAACCTTTAAGAAAGCTTTATCAAACGAAGGGGTATGCAAAGCATACCCCAACACGCCCTCCCGAGGCGTGACTCGGGACGTCATAAAGGGGCGTAACCCTTTATGAAAATAAAATCACGGAATGTATTGAGAAAAACCGAAGAAAAGGCGCTCGTCAATGATATTGTGGAAGCCTTTGGAGATGCCTCTTCTTTTAGCGGAAAAAAGCTTGAATATGTAGAGTCGGATGAACGGGATTTTATTTTCGTGGACGGTGAACCGCTATTATTCAAGATAGAAGGGAAGATATTCCCGACAGTAAAAGGCGCTCTCAAGTTGAACCCTTCCCGGCGCAGGGTTGTGGTAGACCCCGGGGCAGTGAAATTCATTATAAACGGGGCGGACGTAATGGCGCCGGGAATAGTGGATGCCGACCCTGCTATCAGGGAGGGTGACCTCGTTATAGTAGTGGAACAGGCTCATGGGAAGGCGCTCGCTATCGGAAGAGCTCAAATAAATAAATAGATATAAACAGTAAGGAGTAAAGGTGATGATTTCATGGCGTCGAAATTTTTAGATAAGTTCCTTGGAAGCGGGAAAAAGGCAAAAGCAGAGGCAGAGGAATATCAAGAACTTGATTTATCGGAATTCGAAGAGGGTTTCAAAGATGAACCGACAGGTACTTTCATCCGGATAGCTGAACTTTCCGGGCTTGATATTATGCCGGAATTGAAGAAGCAGATATACGGCGGGAATATCCTTATGATTGATGTATCGCCTGCAAAAAAGGATAAAATGGTTTTCGACAGGGCGATTAAGGATTTAAAACAGGTTGTTGGCGATGTGCATGGCGACATTGCAATGATAAAGGAAGACCAGGTCATTGTAACGCCGCGCGGTGTCAGAATCGACAGACAAAAGTTAAAGTGAACTCTGAACCAATTCACCCATTAACCGTTACCAGGAGCGTTTGTCCGCTTTGTCATAAGGAACTCCTGACAAACTGGGTTCCGGATAATATTCCTTTTTTCGGGGAAGTGATGCATATAACTTCCCTCTGCGAATGCGGCTTCCGGTATTCGGACACTTTAATACTGGCACAGCGTAAGCCTGTGCGGTACGAATTGAAAATAAAAAACCAGGACGACCTTGACGCGCGGGTGGTGCGTTCCACGTCAGGGACGATAAGGATTCCTGAACTCGGTGTAAACATAGAGCCGGGACCCGCCTCTGAATCTTTTGTCTCTAATATCGAAGGCGTGCTTGACAGGGTTGAAGAGATACTTGGAATGGTGACGCGCTGGGGCGAACAAGAAAAAACAGAGCGCGCACTGGAACTTCTCTCGATTCTTGAAAAAATAAAGGCAGGAGAATATGAGATAACCGTTATCATCGAGGACCCGCTGGGCAACAGCGCCATAATTGCGGAAAATGCCACGAAAAAGGAGCTTACAGCGGACGAGGTTACTCATCTTAAAACCGGTATGATAATTTTTGAGAAATAACAGCGTTTTCATAAGACAAAAAGCTTATTTTGTTATCCTCCAGCTCCTGAAATCAATATTATCAGGGAAAAAATATCCCGACATCCTGCTTGGAGGGATTTTTAAAAATGAAACTTTTTCATCAGCCGAAAAAGCAACTATCGTTGGGTTCATTTACGGAATCCTGCGCCATCGCGGGCGGATTGATTATATTATCGGACATGCATCAAGAGCCTCGCTCCCGGATATTGATTTAAATATTCTCAATATACTCAGGATTTGCACTTACCAGGCAGTGTTTACCGGGGCATCGGCTGCCGGTGTCATAAATAACGCTACGGCGCTTTGCGTTGATGAGAAAAGGTTCGAAGGTTTTATAAAAAGAACGGTTGAGGGAATAATAAAAAATAAAGATGAAGTTACCTTCCCCGATAAAGAAAAAACACCTCTTGAATATATCTCAATATATCATTCACACCCTGTATGGATTGTGGAAAAATGGCTGAAAGAGTTTCAAGAACCAGGCGTGGTGGAAGCGCTGTGCGCTGCCAATAATCACGAACCTCCTTTAACAATACGCGCCAATCCCCTGAAGACAAAACGCGAATCTCTCCGGGAGTCTCTTGACCATGAGGGCTATACTTCATCGCCAACTATGTTCTCGCCTTTCGGGCTTGTTGTTGATAAAAAAGAGGATATCTTTAAAACAGATGCCTTTGCGAACGGGGCTTTTGAGGTTCAGGATGAAGGCAGCCAGCTTATTACCCTTCTTACAGCGGCAAAGCCTGGAGAATTTGTTGTGGATGCATGTGCGGGTAACGGCGGAAAGTCCCTGTTCCTTTCAGGACTGATGAAGAATAAAGGTACCATTATTGCTTTTGAAACCAGCGCTTCAAAGCTTGCAAACCTGAGGCGGCGGGCAGCAAGGGCAGGCGCTTTGAACATCAGGACTGTTAAAACGGACATGCTTGGTGAATACAAATGCAGGGCTGATTGCGTATTGATAGATGCGCCGTGTTCGGGCATGGGAGTATTCAGGAGAAACCCTGATTCGAAATGGAGGCTGACACAGGAGGATATAAGAGAGCTTTCTGCTAAGCAAAAAGAAATAATAAGGGAATATAGCGGTCTTGTAAAACCCGGCGGGAGGCTTGTCTATGCAACATGCACCATCAGCAGGGAGGAAAATGAGGAGGTTGTGTGGGGGTTTCTTGAGGAGAATATGGATTTCCATATGGTTCCCGCTTCTGAAATGAACCCTGAAATATTTGGGAAATTTACGACAGAAGAAGGATTCTTCAGGTCGCTGCCGCATATTCATGGTACTGATGGGTTTTTCGGGGCAGTGATGAGACGAAATTGAATGTCCATGGAAAATCAATAAATCATCTCCCCCCTTATGAACGCCACCGACCTCTCATCCTTTGGTGCCGTGAAAATCCCCTCTTTGCTATTCACCTCGATTAATTCCCCGTTTAAAAGCACACCCACCCTGTCGGCAATGCGCCTCACCTGCGGGATATTGTGTGTCGCTATCAGGATTGTCGTCCCGCGCTCATCCCTTATGCGTTTTATGATTTCCTCTATATTTGCCACATTGGCCGGGTCAAGATTCGATGTGGGCTCATCAAGAAGAAGTATCTCCGGTTCATAGACTATAGCCCTTGCAAAAGCCATGCGCTGCGCCTCTCCACCTGATAACATGCTGGCTTTTTCTTTCCCCATGCCGGGAAGTCCAACGGTATCCAGGGCTTCCCCGACCTTTTTTTCAATTGCTCTTTTGTCAAAGCCGCGAACCTTCAATCCATACGCCACATTATCAAAAACCGACCCATTAAAAACAGAAGGCGTCTGGAAAAGCAGCGACATCCTGCGCTTCAGGTCGCCGGTTTTACCTGCATCAAGGGAAATCCCGTTGAATATCAGGGTTCCGCACAGTGGTTTCTCAAACAGGTTAAGTATCCGCAGAAGCGTGGTCTTTCCCGCTCCGCTTGGCCCTATTATGGCGAATATCTCGCCGCGCTTGATTCCCAGGTTTATGTTTTTTAAAACTTCTTTTTTCCCGAAAGCCATGCAGACGTTTTCAATCCTGAATAATTCCTCCACTTAACTCCTCCTCTGGAAAAAATTAGCCAGCATGTTTATAGAAAGGTTGAGTGAGATGAGGATTATTCCGAGCGCAATGGATGTTGAGATATCCCCTTTGCTCGTCTCTGACGTTATCGCTGTGGTGAGCGTGCGCGTGTAAGATGCCCCTTCACCTATTCCACCCACGCTGCCCGTATAGGCGATGTTGCCGCCCACGATGAGGATGGCGCCCACCTCAGCCAGCGCCCTACCAAGACCTGCTAATATAGCCTTCCTCCCAGCGTATATACAGTCTCGATTATGGGTTTGGGAACAGCTTTTATTGCAGCAAGTGAGATTCCGGTAATTATAGGCGTGACCAGTATATACTGGGCCAGTATCATTGCTTGCGGCGTGAATATTTTATTCGTAAAGCCAAGAGGACCTGCAGGCACAAGCATGATAAAAATGAAAAGCCCCACAAAAACGGGGGGCAGCCCCATACCCGTGTTCACCAGGGCAATAAGCGCCTGCCTGCCCCTGAAGTGTAAAAACGCCAGCGCAAATGCAAGAGGTATGGCGGTAAGAGTTGCAAGGATAGTCGCTGTGCCTGATACTTTGATAGAAACGCCTGTTATGCTCAGGATATAGGGGTTTAAGCTGAATATCAGCTCAAACGCCCTGATAATTCCCTGATAAAGGAAGTCAGCACTGTTCATTACTCCTTAATACCTGCTGCCGGCACGAAAAGCGCTTCTCCGTATTTGTCCTTGCCATAGTTTCCAATAATCTCCTGTCCCTCCGGAGATGTCGTATAGTTAATATATTTCATTGCAAGTTCATACTTCACGTCCGGGAACTTCGCCGGGTTCACAGCCATGACATGGTACGGGTTGAAGAGATACTTCTGGTCAGATTCGAAAAGGAGCTTCAGTTGTATTTTATCCTTCATGGCAAGATATGTTCCCCGGTCAGAAAGTGTATAACCACTTTTGATGTCGGCTGTCGTGATGGTCTCACCCATGCCTTTTCCTATAGATTGATACCACATTCCACCTGGTGTGATGTTCGCGGCTTTCCAGATTGACTTTTCCATTATATCTGTGCCCGAGATGTCGCCGCGCGATATGAAGGGGGACTGTTTTGCAGCAATCCTGCGGAAAGCATCCGTAGCATTTGTTGCGTTCTTTATACCCGCTGGGTCGTTTTCAGGCCCGATGATTACGAAATAATTGTACATCATGTATGTGCGGTTTATGAAACTCCCGTTAGCCACTGCTTTTAATTCAGCCTGGACTGCATGCACCATTACCACGTCCGCTGCCCCGAGTTCTCCTGTGGCAATCGCCTTACCCGTACCTTCACATACCGTTTTTATTTTTACGTTATTTTCTTCCTCGAATTTTTTGTTCAGCACATCGAGCAATCGCGTATCGCAGGTAGAAGTTGTCGTAGCCAGGCGCAAATCCTGCGGAGCGGATGCAGTCGATGTCGGAGATGTTGTATTTACAGTCGGTGCCTGCTGGACGCAGCCAGCAAATAGCGATATTAAAATCGAAACTAAAATTATTTTAGCAAAAAGGTTTTTCATATTATTGCCTCTTTATGTTCACTCAAACATAATGCTAATTAATAAAAGTTTCGAAAAAGTTGTGTCGCTCTTAATATTTTAATTAACAAAAAGATTCAGTCATTCTTTCCCTATCATGACTTCGGTTGCCTTTACAACCGCCAATACTTTATCATCTTTTTTGATTGCAAGAGCATCAGCAGCCTCTTTCGTGATGACCGCTGTTATCGTTGTCGGCTCGATAGAAATCTTAACTTTTGCAATAAGACCTTCTTTTTCAACTTCTATTACTTTGCCTTTCATCTGGTTCCTTGCAGAGATTTTCAACCCGATCACCTCCCAGAAAGTTTTGTCATAAACGGTTTGTGCAAGTATTGCTTCGTATGTATTATATT
>JAPZAN010000240.1 GCA_027460605.1 Candidatus Methanoperedens sp. | reverse complement strand
CCGATGAAAGCTTATATCCCATAATGCCGTTATCCTCGCTGTGATTCCCATTCCTAAAACAAGCGCACTCCTCATCGCAGGCACAGGCAGCGGCGTAGGAAAAACCACAGTCGCAATGGGATTGATGGCAGCCCTTGGCCAACATTATAAAATCCAGCCTTTCAAGGTCGGACCGGATTTCATCGACCCGGGTCACCACACACGCATATGTGGGCGCCCTTCCCGGAATCTTGACAGCATGCAAGCCAAAATCCATTCTTTAAAAAATGATATAATATGAATATTCGTTACTATATTGATCCCGAAACAGGTCTGCCCCATATCTACAGGCATGATGTGTCTGAGGATGAAGTGAAAGATGTTTTATTAAAGCCAGGCGAAGACCGTTCAGGCAGAGAAGGTTCACGGGTTGCTATAGGTCAGACCCGCGCAGGGCGCTATTTGAGAGTAATCTATGTTCCTGACCCGGAACCAGAAAGTATTTTTGTCATAACCGCCTTTAATCTGAGCGGCAAACCACTAATGGCTTATAAACGCAGGAGCCAGAAGAAAAAATGAAGAAAACTAAATATCCAAAAGGCTGGGATGAAGAGAGAGTGAAGAGGGTTCTATCTCATTATGAAAAACAAACTGAAGACGAAGCCGTAGCAGAGGACGAGGCGGCTTATGAGACCAGAACCCAGACAGCGATGGATATCCCTGTTCAATTAGTTCCTGAAGTGAGGAAACTTATCGCAAAACATCAAGCATTACATGATGTGGAAACAACAGCAGATAACATTGGCTAGAATATCGATACTCGCAAAATTCTAGCTATTCTTTAATTACATCTTCCGGAGCCAAATAAGGAATTACGTCCTCAATGGCTCTAAAGTGGTCATCGTAAGCAACAATGTCCGCACAATTGTAAACAACCGCTGAAATTGCATGAGGTATATCTGATGCATCATTCAGAGAGGAAAACTTTTGCGCGTGGAGTATCCTGTCCTCTCTTTTCAAAAGTGGTGCAAGGATTATCTTTGTCTCCAATATCCTGCTTAATGCTTCTTTTCCGAAATTGGAGCCTGTTTCAAGGTCAGGAGCGTTTTGTATGGCAATTATGAACAATTCATGCAGAGCATAAAAAGATGTGATAGCCTTGATTTTCCCGGCGTTCACCAGTTCAAACAACCTTGAAACATGCACATATCGCTCTTTTTCAAGAGTCTGAGCAAGCGTATACGCTAACAGTACTGAAGTATCAAGATAGTGCATGCTTGCTTTCTTCCTGATGTATCGCCTCAATCATGAGTTTTGAGATGAACAACGCAACAGGAGCGACCCCTTGTGCTAACATGAGTTCATAGCTCTCTTTTTTACCTTTGTGGAGGATTTCATCAAAACTTTTACCTTCCAGATATCTGCTAAACTCTTTTATTGGCACGGAATATCACCTGATTGACTAATTTAAACAATGCATCGAATATATAAAAAGATAATGGAGAAGTTTTACCATCTCCGAAGCCCAGCGCCAAGTTGCCTTTCGGATTTCAATATGAGGTTCGTGACGCAAAGGTTTAGCTTATATTCCTTCATATCAATCTCTGTGCAATGACCTCCCCCAAACCAAAAGCGCTCCTCATCGCAGGCACAGGCAGCGGCGTGGGAAAAACCACAGTCGCAATGGGATTGATGGCAGCCCTTGGCAAACATTATAAAATCCAGCCTTTCAAGGTCGGACCGGACTTCATCGACCCGGGCCACCACACACGCATCTGCGGGCGCCCTTCCCGGAATCTTGACAGTTTCATCATGGGTGAGCAGGAAGTGCTTGAAACCTTCGCGCGTGCTTCAATGGGCGCTGATTTTTGCATAATAGAAGGAGTAATGGGTCTTTTTGACGGCATCGACGACACAGAAATAGCAAGCACCGCCCATGTTGCGAAGATTCTCAATGTACCGGTGATACTCGTTATCAATGCGCACGGCGCATCGCGAAGCATTGCTGCAATCGTTAAAGGTTTTAGCGAATTTGACAGGGTAAATATCGCAGGGATAATCCTGAATAACGCAGGCAGCGACAGGCATATTAAGCTCATAAAGGATTCACTGCAAAGCGCCGGCATCAATATCCCTGTAATCGGAGCGCTTCCCAAAAATCCCGAATTGTCAATCCCGTCACGTCATCTTGGGCTTCACATGGCTGGTGAGAATGACCTGAATATTGAGGTGCTATCGGATTTTATTGAAAAACATATCGACATGGGTTCTGTTAAAACAATAGCGAATTATTTTGATGCGCCTGATGTGGAGCTAAACGAACCGTTGGAAAGATTCGAGGTCAAAATCGGGATTGCTTATGACAGCGCGTTCTGTTTCTATTATGAGGATTCATTTGATGAACTCAAGGTGTCGGGAGCAGAACTAATTTTTTTCAGCCCGATGACCGACAGGCTGCCAGATGTGGACGGCATATATCTTGGAGGCGGCTATCCTGAGCTTTTTGCAAAGGAGCTTTCCGCCTCCGGAACGCGCGATGAAATAAAAAAAGCGGCAGAAGACGGCATGCCCATATACGGCGAATGCGGCGCGCTTTTGTATCTGAATGAAAGCCTCAAGACCGACAGGACTTATAAAATGGCAGGCATCCTTCCTGCAGGTTCGAGGATGACCGACAATCTCCAGGCGCTCGGTTATACCGAAGCTGAAACTGCAATTGACTCACCTATTGCTAAAAAAGGTAAAATTACAAGGGGACATGAGTTCCACTATTCAGTAACCGAATGTGACAGGGATGCGACCCTTGTTTATAAATTAAGGCGGGGTAAAGGGATTGTTGAAGGGAAGGATGGGCTCATGGAGCATAACACCATGGCAAGCTACATGCATACCCATCCTGCCTCGAATTCCTTTGATGAGTTCTTGCGCCAGTGCAGGAAATATAAAATGCGATAAACCACATAAATACCCTTTTCTAAATCAAATCATTGATTATGACAGAAACCCAATCTGCATGTAGCGAGAGCATTTCTCAATTCCATCCGACTATTTCAATTCCTGAAAATCCAAAATATAATCTTGTCTGTACAGGGTGCGGCACCGCTTATTTTGATGACAGGTTAAAATGCGCAACTGATAATGCTCTGCTCCGGGCGAATTACAGGAGCAAAAGACTTGATTTAAAGAATGTTAATGGGATGGGAAGATTTCATGACTGGCTGCCTGTAAACGATTTAATAACAACCGATTCCGGTCCGATTACATACAGAAGCACTGAACTTGCAGCTGAACTAGGATTAAAAAACCTGTACATCTCTTTTAATGGCTACTGGCCTGAGCGCAAGGCATTCATCAAAACATGCAGCTTTAAGGAACTGGAAGCTTTTCCCACAATGCAGAAATCCAAAAATTCAGGAAAATCGCTGGTGCTTGCCTCGGCAGGGAACACGGCGCGCGCTTTTGCCCATGTGTCTGCAATGACAGGTGTAAAAGTGTACATCGTCGTACCCGGAAGCGGGATTTCAAGAATGTGGCTGCCTGAAGAGCCCACAGATTCCATTCGTCTTATACAGATGGGGGAGAATTGCGATTATGCCGATTCCATACACCTTGCAGAGCGGCTTTCCGCGCTTCCGGGAATGCAGGCAGAAGGCGGAGCAAGAAACGTGGCGCGCAGGGACGGAATGGGGACAGTGATGCTTGACGCCTCGGTTTTTATGAAACGGATGCCTGACCATTATTTCCAGGCAATAGGCAGTGGAACCGGAGGCATTGCGGCATGGGAAGCATCGCTTCGATTATTGGGCGATGGAAGATTCGGCACGAAACTCCCGAGGCTTCATCTTTCCCAGAATTTACCTTTTGTGCCCATGTATAATGCATGGAAAGCGGGCAGGCGTGATATCATAAAAGACATTGATATGCCTGAGCCAAAGAAGCTCATACATGAAATGTATGCCGATATTCTCTCAAACCGTGAGCCGCCGTATTCCGTTCCAGGAGGCGTCTATGATGCCCTTTGCGCTACCGATGGAACCATGTATGCGATCTCCAATAGCGATGCGAAAGCAGGCGTGGAATTATTTGAGCGGCTTGAAGGTATTGATATCTTCCCGCCAGCCGGAGTTGCAGTTGCGTCTTTAATCCATGCGGTAGATAGCGGAAAGGTAAAAACCGATGAGCACATTGTCCTGAATATCACAGGCGGCGGGGTGAAGCGGGTTGAGAGAGACTATCCTCTTTACAGGATAGAGCCATTCGCGCATGCTGAAAATGCAAATGTCCCACTTGAAGATTTAATCAAATAGCAGGTTATCTCAATGTCAAACAAAATTAAAGATTTTGTACAAAAACTGATTAAACACGAATCACTTGAAATGAACGCAGAAAACGCAAAGCTAAGGAACAAGAATCTTTGCGGTCTCTGCGCCCTTTGCGGTGAGATAGCCAGATGAAAAATCCTGAGCAAAAAGTTGTTGAAATTCTTAAAAATAGCAGGATTGACCTTGCCGCTACTTTGCCGTGTGACAGGATTAAAGCGCTTCTTCCGCTGATAAGCGAAAATATAAAAACCATTCCCTTAACCCGCGAGGAAAACGGCGTGGGGATATGCGCCGGCGTCTATCTTGGCGGCGGAAGACCTGTCATGGTCATCCAGAGCACCGGTCTTGGAAATATGATAAATGCGCTTCTATCGCTAAACCTGACATACGGCATCCCCCTGCCCGTACTTGCAAGCTGGCGTGGGATTTACAAAGAACCAATCGAGGCGCAGTGGCAGTTCGGGAAAAGATTGCCTGCGATTCTGGGCGCTGCCGGTATAAAGTTCACCACAATCGAATCCCATAGCGAGCTTGATAAGATAAACGATGCAATCAAGGATTCTTTCAGTAATGCTCACCCGCATGTTGTGTTGATTTCCCCTTCTGTATGGGAATGTTCGTTGTGTGAAGTCCCGGAACCATTTGAGATAATTCCGAGGCGCCTGGAATTGAAATTTAAAAGTGAAATAAAAAAGCCTGTAATGATAAGATATGATGCCATTAAAATCCTGGCTGAAATTGCTGGCGATGATATTATAATCGCCAATCTTGGCATCCCTTCCAAGGAATTATTTGATATCAAGGACAGGGAGCTGAATTTCTATATGCTTGGTTCGATGGGACTGGTATCGTCTATCGGACTTGGGCTTGCACTTATCCAGAAAAGGCATGTGTATGTGATTGACGGGGACGGCAGCCTGCTCATGAACCCGAATTCATTGACAGCTATTGGAGAATATAACCCCGGAAACCTCACTGTCATTGCTATTGACAATGCGGCTTATGGCTCTACGGGGAACCAGAAGACAGCAACCAGCAGCCGGATTGACCTTGAACTCATGGCTAAAGCAAACGGGATTAAAGACACAGTGAAAGTTCATACGACGGCTGAATTGAAAGGAGCTTTACTTCGCAAAGTGGGTTTTATACATGCGCTCGTAAAACCCATTAATGTCAAGTGCAGGGAGATTCCCCTTTCTGCGAATGAGATTAAACAAAGGTTCATGAGAGCAATGGGGATGAATGAACTTTTTTAAGCATATATTTTGATTAGTTGGATTAAAATACATATTCAAGATATTATGGAATTTTTCACAACATTTAAGCTGAATTAAACTTTAAATAAAAAGATAGGTGGTGAATATGAAATCAGATTTCAGGGTTATTTTAGTTTTGTACTTAGTTCTATCTCTTGCAGTCACAGGATGCATAGATCCCAAAGTTATTTACGAGGGTACTATTTCCGGCTCAAACGGCGGCGAAATTTCGGTTAATGGTCTGGCAATGTCGTTTCCCGAAAGTATAAATGAAGAGGATATTCAAATTTCGATAACTCGGGAAACTGTTCTTCCCGAAATTGCTGGTACTACGGAACAAATTGAAGCATATAATGGTTTCAAAGTGATTAGTCCAATTTATAAAATAACATCAAGCCAGTCTAATTTTGATAAACCATTCTATCTGAAAATGACATTCGATCCATCATTTTTTAATGAACTGAAAGATGGTGAGGGGATATTTCTCGGTTCGGTTTCAGAGGATGGCAAATTTGAAATTGCCAGGGTAGTAGATAGTGATTTTATGAATGGATACATAACTGTTGAAACAAATCACTTTTCAACTTGGTTTATGTACGTTGCGCCTATTATGCTTATTACCATATTTGTCGGTTCGGGTTTGTTTATAAAAAAGGGAGATGCTTGGAATAGTCCCTGGCAGTTTGTTGAGCCTGGAAATCAATTGATTAAGAAATTCATTAGTGATAATAATATTAAATTGCCCGATAAACGTGATCCAAAAGGATTCGTTATGCAGGGTTACACAAAAAAGTTTGTTGAACGGAAAGATTTGAAAGCTTACATATCTCCCTATACTGGTTCTCAAGTCCTAAATGCCAACGAAGTTTCATGCTGGGATTTAACTAATTTTTTCGGTTCCATTCTTTACACTTTAGCTTCCGACCCCCAAAACACAGGTGTGGATGGTGAAAAGATAAGACTTGTAAGTGGCACGGCAAATGTAACACTTCATGGATGGATTGAAATAGTTATTGATAATCAAATATATGTGGTCGATACATCGGATGTTACATCCTTTAAGTTTGTAGCAAAAGACGACCTGTATAAAAAATTAAACCTAAAACCTGCTTATACGTGGACAAAAGATATTGGTTCTTTAAGCAAGTATGACAACCAATCTCCCTGGTATTTGCAATATATAACCAGCGCAGATATTGAGGCTCAAATTAAAGCACTTACGTTGCAGCATAAAAAGCTTCAAGAACAACTGGAAGATTTAAACCAGGGAACCATAACGGATGATACTCTTAGAAAAATGGATGAAATCCGAAGACAGCAAAAGGAAATATACAACAAAGTAATGGAACTGAAAAAGAAGTCGCAGTAAATGAAAATAGTAAGATAAGCGGGAAGGGGAGTGGGTGGTATCGTTGAAAAAATGAACCCGCTTATCCTGTTCGTTGTTCAACGAACATACATATATTGAAGTCCTTTGCTTAAATAAGTATCGTATCAACAATTTTAAGCAAGTTTGCTCATCTTAAGCAATTTCAGCCATCTATGATCTTTGCCCCATTTCCAATCGTGGTGATAAAAGCCTCGCTTCTTATGTGATTATCTGAAAAAGCCTGCGTCATTGCCTTTGCGATATTTTCTCTTTCATTAATACTGCATACTGCAATCATAGTCGTTCCCGAACCACTGATAGTCACCCCGGAAGCCCCTGCCTCAATCGCACTTTTCTTGACCTGTCCATATCCTTTTATAAGTTTTGAGCGCACTTCCTCTATTACCCTGTTCTCCATGCTTTCTCCGATGAGCTTTATATCGCTTTTCATCATCCCCACCACCATAGATGCCGCGTTCCCCATGTTAAAGGAAATATCAGGAAGCGAAAGCTTCCTGGGTAGTATTGCGCGGGCCGTCCTTGTGCTTACAATTATTTCAGGATGAACTGCTACGATACCTATGTTTTCAGGATAGAGGG
>JAPZAN010000239.1 GCA_027460605.1 Candidatus Methanoperedens sp. | reverse complement strand
ATGAGGCTTTTATGAGGAAGATGCCTCCTGAAGTTTGGCTAGGTTTTGCTTTTAAGATGTTTGGTTGGTGAATTTTATGAAAACTGTGCAAAAGGTAAAAGAAGTTATGAATGAGGAAATTATTTCAGGAAATGATAAGATTTTTCTCAGATAGATAAGTTTATTTTATCACGGTTCATTTTTCGGTCGACACAAAAATGTTTCCTGAAGAAAAAAAAGTGGGTTTGATTTTTGCAGTTATAATTCTTCTTCCAACATTAGTCCCCTTAATCTCTGGAATTGTAATCAAACCAGAAAAGGAAGTTTCAGTTGATATTCCTTTGTGCCAAGTTAGTAACACAGCCACTATTGAGGTAGCAAAGAATGAACAAGAAATGTATCTAAATGTTCCTGACTACAATGCCAGTATTTTTATTAATATGTCTAAGCAAAAGTATATTGTTGGCGACATTGCTAGTATAAATGTTAAAATTCAAGACAGTGGGATCATAAAATTATCAAAGCCATATTTTTATTTGTTAGTATTTAACCCTTCAGATAAGTTAAAAGGAATTTTTCCTTGCTTTATTAATGAAAAAGAAAAGCAATTTTCAAGTAATCAAGGCAGTTCCTATAATCTTTTTCATAATAAATGGGATAAATGGGTTTCACCTGTGATTTATGCGAATTATCAGAGTATATCATGCCCGGATGAATCTTTTTACATTTCGCAAAATCCTCCCAATTGCATATATAGAAATTCCTTTATTAATGGTAATATTGGTACAAATCCAATATTATATAATTTTAAAATTGCCGAACCAGGGACATGGAAAATTTATGTGTTCTTATTTGATGAGGATTATAAATCTAGAGCAAATGAAAAACTGTTGCAGAACGGTAATGAAATTGAGTCATTTCACAATGCTGTTGCTTCTGGAGGTTATGTATTTACAGCCAATAGCGAAGCTGGACTAACTGAATCTTCTGGTATTGACATAACAAAATATCCAAATGAAATATTCAGCATAATTTTTGCTGGATTTGGTTATTATTTGATGGGTAGAAAAGAAATCTATCCTAGACTCAAAGAATTATATTACAAACACATAAAAAAATTAAAATTTGAAATAATTGGACTGCTTGTGTTTTTAATTATAATAACAATTTATGATTTGTTGGTCTTTAAATGGTTGATATAAATTAATGAGAAGATAGATTGGAGAGACTGAAAATAACATTTAATTATCGTGCGGCATAGCATCCCGATACTTTCCCTTTTTCCCATACCTCAAATACAACTTCACAAGCGCATCCTCCACTCTCGTCAGTTTCTCGCCCTCGAACTCCTCAAGATTAATGTTCATCCTTTCTGCCATTTCAGCAGCTTTAATAGACACAGGCACATCTATCTTCCACACGCCCCTTAACTCCCTCAGGAATATCTGGGATGTAACCTCGCCAATCCCTTTAAATCCCATTAACTTACTTTTCAGCTCTTCCGTGCTAATCGAATGGGCATAAAGTTCTTCCAGCGAACCGTATTTTTCCGTAAGTTCCTTCATTATGTTGAGCAATTTCGTTGCGGTTGAAAAATCGTATCTTACATACCCGCCTTCATCCAGTATCCCCACAAGCTCATCCCAGCCCGCATCAAGGATTTTTTTGGGACTCAGGATACCATATTTCTCAAATGTTTTGTAGGTTTTTATCGCTATCTTTTCACTTATTCTTGCCCCGAAAAGGATGGAAGCCAGGAACCACCTGAACCTACCCGACGGCTTTGTTAAATCTATCCCCAAATCTTCACTGTATAAAGGAAAATTGGAACACAGGATTTCCACTCTGCCCATGTTACATGATTTGTGAATAATCTATATTGAATCTTGCTTATTGATTCATCGATGTTATTATGAAAGAATAACAACATTAATTGAGAACTATGGCAGACATTTCTGATTTCTTTCCCTCGGATACAGCAAGAGAAAATCTCATAGAGGTTCAGAAACATGTGGCCGAAAAAACTGTTGTTGCAGACGACTTCGGCGAGCTTCGGCTTATCGCCGGCATTGACCAGTCATTCATAGATGACAAAATCATCTCAGGCATCATAGTGCTGGAATATGAATCACTTGAGGTCGTAGAGCGCGTCCATTCGATCCAGCCCGTGAATTACCCATACATTCCCACCTTCCTGAGTTTCAGGGAAGGACCCGCAATCGTGAGCGCTTTTGAGAAATTGAAAAACCCTCCCGATATCCTGCTGGTGGACGGCGCGGGCATCAATCACCCCAGGCGCGCAGGTATTGCCACGCATATCGGTGTAGCGCTTGATGTGCCCACAATTGGTATTACCAAGAAAATCCTGTGCGGCAAGGGCAAAGAACCTGCGCAGGTCGGCGAGGCGAATCCGCTGATATATGAAGGTAAAAATGTAGGATGGCTCCTTAAATCCACCAATCGAAGCAGGGCAATAGTGGTTGCGCCTGGTCACAGGGTTTCGCTTGACAGCTCTCTTTCTATAGTGAAAGCGTGTCTTCGCGGGCACAAGCTTCCTGAGCCTGTAAGGCTTGCGCATGAGTATGTGAATTCGGTCAAGGAGGCGTTACTTAGGGGTTTTGTGGTTGATTTTCGTTTAGGTGAGGGCGGGTTTGCTTAATGGATCGCGCATATATGACGTTGTGTTGTAGCGAAACGGAGGCAAAATGAAGAAGCCCGAACGAGGGAGCGAAGCATATATGCGCTGTTAGGCGTCGTTCGGCAAATTTATTCATTTGATATTTTGTAAAAACTGGATAACCCGTTGCCATAATAATTCAGTAGATTTTCTGTCATAATCCGGTAAATCGGGATCAGTAAACAAGTGTCCGGTGCATGGATATTCAAAGTATTCATAACTGGCGCCTGATTGACGAACGCTATTTGAAAGTTGATCAATAAATTGTTGATTTTTCCATGGATCTTTACTCGCATAATGAACTTGAACAGGGACACCTGACGGCCATCTTTCGATGCCAAGCATACTGAGTGGTAATGCAGCATGAAATAACAGACAGCCCTTTGCGCCGGTTCGTGTTCCTGCAAGTAATTGAGCTGAAGCTCCTCCATTTGAAAATCCTGCATAAACTGTTTCACTCGGGAAATCTTTAATTGAAGACATTGTACGAGACATCATTTCTGTGATTCCAATCTCCTCAAATCTTCTGTTTGCTTGTTCCATGTCATCAAAGGTCACACCTTCGTACAAATCGGGAGTGAGAACATTATGCCCTTTTTCTCTCAACATTTCTGCAGCATTAATTATTCCTCTCCGAAGCCCTAAAACCGAATGAAAGATTACTATATTAGCCATAAACCGCTCTCCTTTTCTTACATATTTCTTATTTGATGCCTAATTTGTGATTTCTAATCCCAAAGCAACGGCGTGTTTGCAAAACTTATTCTGATTTCTGTTACAAGTGCAATTCCATTGAAGTCTATTTGATAAAGATAGGAACTCAACCTTTCTTCTTTGATTTTCACCAATATTTGCTATAATTTTATCGCTTGTAAATTCAATTATTTCAATTCCACCCTTATCGAATATTTCTTTACCCAACCGAAAGTTTGAAGGTGTTGATAATTTAATCATTGCCTTTACTTCTTCTTGAGACAAAAAAGTCTCTTTCCGATTCATTTTTCCTCCTTCTTATTTGCCGATTGACGCTATCTTAAAATAGGTTCGTTTATGCCTCCATAAATGTAAATAATCCGAACCTGTTTCGTTTATCTTCTATACTCTAACAATTGGCTCATAGCAATCTTAGCTGGAATTATGTAATACGACAAACCTATGTCACCCACTTCACTTCAGGCTCGCTCCTTCCCGGCGCCTCAGTCTTACCTTTCGGATACCCGAATATCAACGGCGCCACGGCTTTATAGCCCTCGGGTGCGCCCAATTCTTTCAAAAACCCCTCATCCATAAGCGCAGGATGTACGGCTCCAATCCAGCAGCTTCCGATGCCTTTTGAATGCGCTGCAAGCATCATGTTCTGGGCTGCCATAGCACAGTCCCAGTCTGCTGTCATTGCATTTTTATTCGCGAGAATAATTATAAGCGCTGGAGCGTTATAGAACACATCCGTGCCCTTTGTCTTGAGATAGACAAGGAAATCCGCGGTTTTCTTTGAGGTATTTTTGACAGGCTCAAGTAAGGGAATCAAGGATTTCTTACCGCGCTCTGAGATTTTCCGCATTACATCTTTATTTTTTATCACTAAAAAACTCCACGGCTGCATATTAAAACCTGATGGAGCATATCTTGCGCAATCGATGAGGAATTTAATATCCTCGTCGGGAATCTGGTCTTCCTTATATTCACGTACACAGCGTCTTGTTTTGATTATTTCAACTATGTCTTTCAAAATAACTCACCACTAAATGAATGTCTTTTTTGATATAAGACTTTTTTCAAATTTGGCAGTCAAAGAATAGGTGGTTACCAATTCATAGGTTTTGCTTATAAGCTTAACTGTTTTTTACGCTTGCAGTGGAAATATTGTAACAGTTACAATGTTAATCAGTAAAAAAAGACCAGCAAATTCTTATACTATTGTAACTTATTACAATAGG
>JAPZAN010000238.1 GCA_027460605.1 Candidatus Methanoperedens sp. | reverse complement strand
GGATGCGCTGAGATATTTATTTATTTCTTCTATGCTATTCCTTATTCGTTCCCTATTGGTTTCGAGTCTTGTGATAGTATTGCTTGCCCAATATTTTGTATCACCACTATCAAGCACTTCTCTATTTGCATAGAGATAATTTATTTCTTCCCAACAGATATCCCTTTGTTCTTGCAGGAGAATAACTTGTTTCCTGTAAAGGTCTTTGTCATTGCTTCCAGCTGCTATCTCACCATTATTATTTGAAGTGTCGATTGCGGCATTGCACCTCTGATTCAGTTCTTTTGCTTTGTCAAAGATTATAGACCGTTCTTTATACCGTATTTCCTTTGCTTTATTTTCTTCAAGGATTTTAATGGTATCAGTTGCCCATTGTTTTGAAGTTGAAGTGGAGTCAAGCGCCGCTCTATTTGCATAGAGATAATCTAATTCTTCTTGACAGACACTGGTTGAATTGGTTTTTGCTGCGATTGCATCTCTGCATTTCTGATTCAATTCATTTGCTTTTGTCCATAGTGATGATGTCTTTACCACCGGTGTCTTTTCTACGGGCGCATCATTGCCGCCCATACCAAATACGAAGGCAGCAATTACTGCCGCCAGTATGACAGTGATCACTACCATTAAAACAACACCTATTACGGGTTTGAGGGGGGCCTTTGCCTGTTTCTCTTCCTTTTCTTCAGCTCCGAGCCCAACATCCTGCATAAGCTCTTTCTCAGTTATCAGATTCTTAAGTCCATCAGCCTCGGCTTTATATTTCCCAGATAACTCACTGTATTTAGCCTCGGTAATCTCGCCCTGCACAAGTTTCTCATCCAGTTTCTCAAGAAGCTCGTTTATTTTACTGAGCCTCTCCTTTTGCTTCTTTATTTCATCTGTTTCGCTCATATGTACCGAACTTCTCATCCTTCCTGATTGAATAATAAACGGGCGCGGAGGGATTCGAACCCCCGATCTACAGCTTAGGAGGCTGCCGCTATATCCAGACTAGGCCACGCGCCCTCAGGGTTGTTCCTAAATATCAGTGTGTGGACTTTAATTTATCGCCTAAAAGAATGTTGAGTCCGGATATTTTTTCGTTGATTTTTTTCAGCACGTTTATTTCCTTCATTCATATTTTTCTTCACCATCCAAAAACGTTAAAATAGCGCCCTAAGATTGATTCAGGCTGCATTTTTCTAACAAATGCTTCA
>JAPZAN010000237.1 GCA_027460605.1 Candidatus Methanoperedens sp. | reverse complement strand
CCCTCTCTGGAAGTCGTTGCAACAGCCCCTACACCTGCCATTATGCTTGCAAAGACAAAATAGCCTAATATAAAATAAATGGATGCTAACACCAATACTACGATAGAAACATGAACCTTGTCCAGCACGATGGCAGAAATTATCGGATTCGAGGATAGCAGCGCTATTCCCACTATTTGCCATATCAGTATCTGGGTCAAGCCAACCGCTCCGAGTCCAAATACTTTGCCTATGAGCAGCTCTCTGTACGAAACCGAGGATAGCAGGATCTCCATAACCCTGTTCTCTTTCTCTTCTACAACGCCCTGCAGGAGGAAATTTGATGAAGTGAAGATGGAAATCATGAAAAGCATTGCAAAGGCGATAGGAACTAAAATCGTGGATATACCTTCCTTGCTGCTTCCTCCCTTTTCATTCAGAGTGAAATATTCGCTGTTTATCGGGCTTTTGGCTCTTTCCACTATCTCTCTTCTCTCCCCTTTCAACAGGTTATCTAGGAGGAAACTTTTTATTTGATCTTCAATTGCTCTGGATTCCAGAGCTCTCTTTTTTGCTGAAAATATATCTATCTCCCCGGTAGCGGTATAATTCGCAGGTATAACAAAGAAGTGTGTTATCTTGTTTTCAAAAAGGTCTTTTTTTGCAAGCTCTTCATCAGCATATTTAGTGAAAGTTACCGAATCAAATAAACCTGTTTTATCCACATAACCTATCCTGTATTCCTCATGGCTGCTGCTGCTCATTAAAAGAATCGGAAGACCCCCTATCACTAAAATAAATAGTGGAAGCCCGAAAGTTACGAAAAGAAATTCTTTTCTGCGTATATTGTATGTGTATTCATGCTTTGCTATGGTACTCCACTTTTTCATGTTCCCTCCACTATCTGTATGAATATCTCGTTAAGCGAGGGAGCGGAGATTTCGAATTTGTTTACCCTCACCTCATTGACTATGGTTTTTAAAACATTCTGCGCATCTGCGCCGTCATCGAGAATTAATTCTGCATAATTACCGGATTGATTAAATTTTTTGACTCCTGCTATCTTTTTCAGTTCCCCATCAAACTCAAGGAAAATAGTGTTTTTCCCGTATCTTGATTTTATCTCGCCTATACTGCCATACAGCACTCCGCTTCCCTTGTTTATCATGAATATCCTGTCGCACATACGCTCCACCTGATCCATCATATGGGTGCTGA
>JAPZAN010000236.1 GCA_027460605.1 Candidatus Methanoperedens sp. | reverse complement strand
GCCGACTCAGCTATAAGTTTTGCATATTGCCAGTAGATTAAATCTCTTACTGTTCTAACAGCTTTTGGTGGCATGATAGTAACCTCTCAAGATTCATAAATAAAACTATCGCCGATAATAGACTATAGCTTTGATGGGGATGATGAGAACCAAGTTGAAATGATACTGTAACTCACCTGCAATAATTCACTCTACCACCGGAGCGTCCTCTGCCACGCCTCTTTCAGTTCATCAATTCCCCGCCTGCAAGTTTGAAAGGCGTGCTGTGCTCTATATCACAGTTTATGCCGTAACCGGCGAGAATAAGCGCTTTTGGAGCCGTTTTATTCCTGAATTTTTATTTTACTTATACTTGCTCAATCTGTTATAAGTTCAGTGGTTCTTTTGCCAGTTTGATATTAAATATATTAACCGCTTCTATTGATCCTAGCGTTACGAGTATTTATCTGCATCTTTTTTTGTTGGTGCATCGTCTGTAATCAGGATACAGCTATGTTTTTTTGCTGAAAATATAATAGGTCTGTCAGATTTATCGCCAGCATTGATGGTTTTAAACTCTTCTTTTGAAGGAGTTTTGACGACCTCAAGTTTCGTCCTGCAAAATTCAACAAATTGATGAATATCCTCCTGATTGAAGGAATAAGTTTCCTCTAAAATCTTCCTGACTTCTTTAAGAACATACTCATTTGTAACTAAAGGAATATTATTTTGAAGCACTATGGATAGGGAGAATATGTGCGACCTTCTATCTGGAATTAATGAATTCAGAAGGATATTTGTATCCAGGAAGAGCTTAATCATCGCCGAAGGTCTCCTTGTAGAGGCCTTGTCGAGTGCTTCGGATATCCTTTAATATTTTATCTTTTGTGAGTTTTTTCGCTTTTGCCTGAGATTGCAATCTTAAGAAGAGTTCAGGAATTTCCGGGGCCTCTTCGCGCAGCAAATGCATTGCAGCATGGCGCAGGAAGTCCGAGCGCGTGGTGTATAGACCTGCTGAAATCAGTGAGTCTATTTTCTTGAGTTCTTTGCCTGTAATGCGGGCGGTTATGGATGCGTTTTCCATGTGTATGCATATAATTACAACAGGTATTTAATGGTATTCGTGTACCTTGTGCCGTGTGCACTCATTCTATATACGAGAAAAATCACTATAAATAGACCTTATCATGGTGATCGTAATCTTCTATTATCACGATTTTATTTTTCTCATTAACTGAATAAGTCAAGACAAAGCTCTTATAAACATGCACTCTTCGCAAATGCTGCATCGGCGCTCTTAATGGCTTGAAATGTAAAGGTTTTTCACAAATCTGTTTTATCTTTTTCTCGATTATCCGCATCTGTTTCGGATTTTTCTTTGCAAGTTTAGAAAATATCCGGTCAACGCTTTCTCTCACTTCAAGAGAATACATATTAATCTAAGCCGTAATGACTGCTAAAATCCGTGATCTTAATGGTCTTCTCTTTTTTCCTTGCTTTGATTTTTTTGATAAATTCAGGTCTAAGCTCAGGTTCAAGAAGAGATTTTCCATATTCACTTACTACAATATTGATGGCTTCAGACTTTGTTCTTAGCCCATGCTTTGCCTTTACTATATTAAGTAGCTTATTTGCCCTCTCACTAATGTTTACTATTGCTTTTACCATATTAATGCAATGTTAATAGATGATTAATATCGTATATATGTTTTCTTTTTTTCATTTGATATTTTCTTTCTGCGATTTTACCCCATGCTCCCCCGCTCACCACCAGAGCGTCCTCTGCCACGCCTCTTTCAATTCATCAATCCCCGCGCTCAGCACCACCTTCTCCCCGTCCATCACCGTGAAATTCTGCTGCGCTGTAACAGTGCCCACATCTGCAAACACATTCCCTTTCATTATCTCCTCAAACCTCGCAACCTTATCCGGCGTCACAGTCACCACGAACCTGCTCTGCGACTCCGAGAACAGTATCGTATCGGCACGCTTGATGTTCTCCACGGGCACTTTTGTCAATTCAATGGTCATGCCAAGCTCGCCTGAAAATGCGCTCTCAGCCAGCGCCACGCCAAGACCGCCATCGGAACAGTCGTGGCACGATGCAACAACGCCTTCACGAATGGCCTTTTCAAGCGCGATATAGAGCCGCTTTGCAGACGCCGCATCAACTCTTGGCACGTCGTTGCCTATAAAACCAAGTGAAGCAAAATATTCGGAAGCTCCGAGTTCATCCTTTGTCATCCCCAGCACGTAAACCCTGTCATCCGGTCTCTTCACATCCATTGTCACAGCTTTCCTGACATCCTCTATCTTGCCAATCGTTGAGAAAAGCACGGTCGTATAATCATATAATGCCTTGTTCGCCCTCACAAGCTGCGCCAGTTTAAACTCTCCATCCGGGTTTTTCTCGGATTTCACAGGGTCGCACCAGCAGAAATTATCAAGACCTGCAAGGTGGTCAAACGAGCCTCCCACGCAAATGTGGTTCCGAACTGCTTCATCGATAGCGCAGGCTGTCATGTGGTAGGTATCGATGTCACCATACCTCGGGCAGATGCCGTTTGCAACCACGACCCCTTCCATGCTGTCGAGGAGAGGGCGGATAACCGCAGCGTCACTCGGTCCATCTCCAGTCAAGGGTTTTACAACCGAGCCTCCCTGCACTTCATGGTCATACTGCCGGATAACATATTCTTTAGAACAGATATTAAGACGCGAGAGGAGGTTTTTTAGCGCCGCGGTCAGCTCCACAATCCCGATCACGGGTTCTTCGAACTTCCTGGCTTCCCACCTGGCGTTCAGCTTCATCGCAGGAAGACCTTTGTGCAGGAAATCCATATCAAGGTAAGCCACGTTTTTATCGCCGTACTTTACATGGAATTTTCCGCTGTCTGTGAATGTACCTATGGCCGTTGCCTCAACATCTCTTGTTTTTGCAAGAGCCAGGAATTCATCTATCTTACCCGGAGATACGGCAAGCGTCATTCTTTCCTGCGATTCCGAAAGTAGTATTTCCCATGGGTCAAGTCCCGGATATTTCAGGGGGCATTTCTCAAGCTCGATAAGGCATCCTCCGCTAAGTTGCGCCATCTCGCCTACCGATGAAGACAATCCTCCCGCGCCGTCATCCGTGATGGCATTATACAGCCCCAAATCCCGCGCCTCAAGCAGGAAGTCGAGCATCTTTTTCTGGGTTATCGGGTCGCCTATCTGGACAGCAGTTACAGGAGAATTCTCATCAAGTTCAAGCGAGGAAAACGTGGCGCCGTGTATGCCGTCTTTCCCGATACGCCCGCCGGTCATCACTATAAGGTCGCCGGGATTGATCTCTTTAATGTGGGAAGGCTTGCCGTTTATTACTGAGGGCATTATGCCGCCAGTCCCGCAGTAAACAAGCGGTTTGCCAAGATACCTCTCATCAAAAACGATGCAGCCGTTCACAGTCGGGATACCGCTCTTGTTCCCTCCGTGCTCCACGCCGCGCCGCACCCCTTCAAATATTCTTTTCGGGTGCAAAAGCCGCGGCGGTAACTCTTTGTCATAAAATGGGGATGCAAAACAGAAAACATCGGTATTGAATATCAACCGAGCACCCATGCCCGTGCCAAGCGGGTCGCGGTTCACGCCCACGATGCCAGTGATAGCGCCGCCGTAAGGGTCAAGTGCAGAGGGCGTATTGTGTGTTTCCACTTTCATCACAAGGTTATAATCGTCATTGAATTTGATAACGCCGGCGTTATCTGTAAAAACCGAGACAAGCAAGGGTTTGTTGATTTCCCTGGTTGAGCGCTTTATGAATGTGTCAAAAAGAGAATTTATGGTCTTGGTTCCTTTTTCATCAGTATAGGTTATCTGGCTGTTGAATATCTTATGCTTGCAATGTTCTGACCATGTCTGTGCAAGCGCCTCGATTTCCACGTCCGTGGGAAGAGAAAGACCGATAGCTTCCCGTTCTTTTCTGACAACGGCATCAGAAAAATACTTCTGAATTGTTTTCATTTCAGCAAGGGTCAGAGCAAGAAGTCTTTGAACGCTCATTTCCTTTAACTGTTTGTCGCTGACATCCAGATTCAGTGTCGTAACCGAAGGCGTATGTTTTCCTTTCACGACCGGCAGTGGAAGGCGCACGCCCTTATCACGGTCCCAGTCGTCAATGTTTATTATTACCCACCTTTCAATCAGGCTGTTCGCAAGAAGCCCGCCTGCAATTTTATCGGCATCTTCTTTTGTGATGTTTCCACTGATAAGGTACTGTCTTGAAAAATAAACTCCCCGCAATTCGGTTTTAAGCACATCTTCAGATGCTTTTTTCGCAGTCGCTCCGACATTGTCCGTCACTCCCGGCTTGAATCCCACTTCTATAAGCCAGGAAAAATCCTCTGCCAGCGGTTTGGATGAGAAGACCTGGATAACAGGGTCGGCGAATAGTTGTTCCCCGAGCAGATTCAATTCCTTTTCTGAAAAAAGAGCGTCGAAGGTGTAAACCTCAATAGTCCTGACAGAGTCCACGTTAATATGCAGGTCTTCGACTATCCTTTTCTTGACACCTTCGCCCAATGCGTCTTTCATTCCCTTTTTAAAACCTACTTCAATCCTGCTGGTCATTGTTCATTCCTTTTTGGTGACCCTTGTTTCATGGAATCTTTTACCCACTTACCGTTTACAATTTTTATAGGAATAGTATATTTCTCATGTTTTTCATCAATCGCAGATAATTTTCCTCCTTCATTCTTCCCTTTCCATTCGTAACAATGGAATATAATTTTATCGACTTTGGAACGTGGTTCGCCAGGGTCGGGAACAATTAGAATTATCACCCAAATCTCGTCATTATTGAAGGATTTTGCATACTTCTTCAAATCCTCTTCTATTCTATATTTAAAGTACTCTACCGATTGGTTATAATTGGGTTCAGGTTTTCCGTTAATGGCATCAAATCGACGAGGTCGGGATATTAACACTTTAAAACTTGACTTAAAATCCATTAACTTATTTATTTCTTCTCGAATAGCTAATAATTGTTCTTTTGCTACTCCTTTAACAGTTTTGTCTTCTATAGCTTCTGAATAATTTAGCAGACGCTTTATTTTCTTAATTTCTTTTTCCGTTGTTGGAGTATCCTCTGAATGTTCTATAGCTAAAAAAATATTATTATTTTTTTCTATCCATGATATATCAATACCTCGACATGGATGCTTAAAAAAATGTGAATACTTTTCACGAAAATCTGATCTATGAAATTGTTCTACATATTCTGTTATTCTTTTCGCTGTTGAACAGCGCCTAATTTTATAATCATATTTCTTACCTTCTAACATGAAGCAAGTCTCTACGAATGGTGACCAAGAACTACCAAATTCTGTTTTAAACCAATCTTTATGACCAAAATCATCAAAATGATTCATAAGATAATCAAATAATCTATCTATAATATCTTCGGATTTTTTAATCTTATCCAAAAGCATCACCTTCTCTATATCTATCAATTGCTAAATCAGTCTCATAATCAATATATTCTCTAATTAAATCTATGTTTAATTGAATTTTTACTAAATCTGTATCAAGTTTACAATAAGTCTTCAGAGCATTGGATTCATTCGATATTGATTTCAATTTATTTGCACGCCTAAAAAATGATTGTAATTTTGATTCATAATGATTGAAAGAGTTTTTAGTATCAACCTTTTGGATTTCTTTCATTGACCCACAAACTTTTTTCACTCTGACTTCAATATCTAATGCTAGTGATTTTGAAAAATTCTTTTGATCGAATTCTCGACCAGCACGAAATTTCTTCATTAATTCTTCCAGTTTTCCTCGTGAAAATAAGCTGTTAAAGCCTAATATTTCATATTTAGAAAAGATAGAATTGTTCTCTATATTAGATGGTATGTGTCCGAAAAATTTTGGAGTAATATCACAGCAAATTTGAAAATATAATTTCACAATTTCGCTAATTATTCCAACCCGTAGTTCATTTAAATGATAAGCCTCGTTTCGAAAATTATGACAAATATTTAAAATCTCTTTTTGGTTTTCTGATATTTTTTCATCATTCACTAGAAATTTTGTTTTTGCTTTGAAATCATAAAACTTATCATTAAATGTACCTTTAATTATCATTTCATAATCTTCTAATGATAATTCTGCTTTTGTTAGGTCATACATTAATATTTCAATAACATTATCTATTAGAATTAAGGCAAGTCTTGAGCCAGTTATTGTTTGCTTATCTATTTGAACGGCAGCTTCTTCAATCTGTTCAATAACCTGAGCAAAAAAGTTCATTTGATTCATTCTGTCATTATAGTATATTATATTTATTCGACTTTCCAGACTTTTGGAATTGTATATAGGTAACTACATAATTGAGATAACCTTTTTATATTATTCAATCTCTTGGTAAAAGTATGATACTGAGAAATCGAATAATGGAAATCGGTTCTACTGAAATGCAAGTTCTTGATAAATATATCCAAGATTTTATACCACTTTTTCCCTCACACCCAAAGACTCAAGACGATTTCAAAAACTTAAAGACAACTAAAAAAGTAACTGTGCGAATATTATGTAAACTATCTGAATGGTGTAATACCGACCCATCACGCCAAAAAGGGATGGACATTGCAAAAAAAATAAGCCAAATTTTGTTTGAAGGAATAATTCCAAAACTTGATGGATATAAACTAAAGGAGTTATGTGAAATAAAAACAGAAAATAACATTTTACAAATAGTAAATTGAAAGCTATTGAACAATGTTTTCTTGGTTTGGAAGCTACTAAAAGGGTGGCTGAGAAATAACAGAAAAACTTAAAACAAAACTAAATTATTCATAAAGCTTACATCAGACGATTTTTGACGGCCTATTAAATCAGCCACATACTTGACAGAAACATTTTTCGTTACTTTTTTATAGTAATCTTCTCATACCGTTGAGAGGTGAGCCAATGGTCGATATAAGCTGTATAAAATGTGGTACTGTATTTAGTGAAAATTATGATGATTATTCAGGGGCTGTTAATTGCCCTAAATGTGGCAAAAATATGTTGGTTACGGTTATTGAGATGAAAGTTGTACATATAATGGAATTAAAGAACTAACCGAAATACCACAACAAAAGAAAAGATCATAACCCATACTCGCATCCCGCCCCCTGCCCTACGCCCTCATCCACCCTGACATGGAGCTTCTTGATATTATCCGCGCCATTTGATTTTAACCCTTTTGCCATTTCGGTTGTGAAATACTTGCACAGGTCTTCGGCGCTCACCGATTTCGTGGGAAGGAACACAATATCTTCCGGAGGCAATACATATCGTTTTTTACTTTCAATGATTTCAATTGAGACGCCATCCTTTTTCACATATCACCTTACAGAGATGTTATTTATATTAGTGCGCCGAAAAAGTCTGCAAAGCCATCCTTTCATCTCTTGGGATTGAGTCTGGAAAAACTCATTTTCCTTCGTCTGTGCTCGAATTGATGGTTATGAGGGGGAATAAATTCCAATTATCAAAGCAAGAGCTTGAAACTCTTGATCGAATTGTGAATTTTTCAAAGTTATTGGAGAGCCAGAAGGAATCTCCGAGGTATGGATGGGAAACCGTTGATAAGATCATAATGCCATCTGAAATTTATGATGCAAATAAGGCCGGAGCCCTTTTTAACAATGCAAAGGAGGTAATGGAACTTGGAAAACAATTCCTTAAAGGGTCTAAATGAAGAATATGTCGCCCTTATAAAAGAATATCTTGAAAAAGTAAAGCACAGGGTAACAGGAGTGCTCCTATTTGGCTCAGTTGCGCGCCGTGAGGAGCTGCCTTTTCCACAAAGCGATATTGACATGATCGTTGTGGCAAAGGATTTGCCTTCTGATTTTTTCAAAAGGGCTGAACTGGTCAGGAAAATCGAGAATTGTCCATCTCTTTTGCAGAGCATCTGGATGACTGAGGAGGAATTCATCTCACAGTTCGAAGCAGGAGCCGGATACCTTCTGGATGCGATCCATGAAGGAAGGATAATTTATGATATGGGGTTTTTAAGAAAGATAATTCCACAAGCAAAAAGTGAGCTTGAAATACAGGGAATAAAGCGCGTTGGAAGTGCCTGGGTCTGGCCGATACAGAGATTGAAGGGGATTGCTTGAATTATATTTTATAAAAATATACAATATTCTTATAAAATATACTCGCAGCCAGCGCCCTGCCCTATGCCTTCATCCACCCTGACATGGAGCTTCTTGATATTATCCGCGCCATTTGATTTTAACCCTTTTGCCATTTCGGTTGTGAAATACTTGCACAGGTCTTCAGCGCTCACCGATTTCGTAGGGAGGAACATGATATCTTCCAAAGGTAATACATATCGCTTTTTACTCTCAATGATTTCAATGGAAACGCCATCCTTTTTCGTAATCCGTAGGCGCGGGTCTTTTTCTGCGATAAGGACTTTATGGTCTAACCTGTCGCAAATCCCGTTTACCATATTTTTAACCAGCTCAAAATCAATAATAAATTCCCCGATTTGTTCGCCTTCGAGCCGCACACTAACCGCATACGTATGACCGTGCAGGCAGCCGCATTTGGGATGATTCGGGATGAAATGGCATGCCGAAAATCGCAGTTTTGCCATCCAGCCGTCTATTTCAATGAACATCACTCGGCTTAATTACTCTGTATGGTATAATCCTTTTGTCAGAATTATGGTTAAGAACTATACAATTTAAACTATCTTTGCGGTCTTTGCGACTTTGCGGTGTAAAACTTAGCTCACCGCAAAGGCGCCAAGTACGCGAAGTATTCACAAGAATATGTTTAAATTAGGTTCTCAACAATACTTTCACCGGGCTTGCGTTTATATTATATCCCTGCATATCGTCAATAAATATATGGAAAGCCCGGATTCGCTATTTAGCGGCGCCAGTGATACCCTGTGCATTCTTTGCCGGGGCGCAAAATTATTATGCGGAAAACAGAGGTGTCCCGTCCTTGTTAAATTCTATTCAAGAGCAAAAGTCAAGCCGCTCACCGACAGCCTGAACATCGACGGCTCTTCGCCGCCCGGCGTGTTCGTGGGAAGAATCGGCTATCCATACGTGTCCGTAGGCCCGTTAATCCCGCCATCGCACGGCGACACAACTCTTCTTGACACGCCTGAAATGTGGATAGGAAAGAGTATCGACGATATCGTGGATTTCCGCACACAGCTTGTTCGCGGCAAGCATCTTGTTCATATAAGAGACCTTGAAGGCAGCCGCATCGTAGAAGCTACCCGCGAGATGGCGCTGTCCGCATCCCCCGTGGATGTTGAGGCTGAATTCCTGAAAAAACCAACAGCAAGGCTTGTGCTCGATGACGAGGTCCAGCCTTTCGGCCCGACAGCGCCTCTTAAGAAAATCGATGTTGGGAACACGAAATTCGACCAGAGGATGGAGAAAGCATACAATGATACCGACCTCAAGGCAAAGGATGCGGTGCTTGAGCTTTACAAAAGGGATACTCTTGTCTCAAGCATCCAGAAAGCCTTTAGTGTAGGCTCTTTCGGGGAAGGAAAAGCCCGCCGCTTTGTTCCCACGCGGTGGAGTATTACAGCAGTTGACAGTATGATTGGCGCAAACCTGATGGAGAAAATGAAAGATTTCCCTTTGATTAACGAATTCCTTGTTTTTGAATCATGGCAGCTTGATAACAGGTTCGTGGTATTGATGATGCCGCGTGCCTGGAGCTATGAGCTTATCGAGGCATGGTATCCAAATACAGTCTGGAACCCGTTCGGGAAGGAGGTGGCGATAATGTCGTCCTCGGAGGGTTTTGAGGGGAGAACGACGTATGCCGAGATTGGGGGCTGCTATTATGCTGCGCGGCTTGCGGTGAATGAATACCTCGTGAATGAGCAAAGGCAGGCGCGCGTGGTTATATTGAGGGAGGCGCATCCGGGTTATATAATGCCTGTCGGAGTGTGGAACGTAAGGGAGAACGTGAGGGCTGCGCTTCGGACTCCTCCGGTGAAGTTCGCTTCCCTGGATGATGCCTTTGTGTATATTTCAACGAGGCTTGTCATCCCGAAGGCGCGGTGGATAAAGGAGAGCACTATATTGAAAAATACCTTATACCAGAGAGGGCTTGAGGATTTCTTTGGAAAATAAACAACGAACTAATACGAACTCGATACGAACTCCGATGATATGATAAAAGAAATAAAGGCAAAAACAGCGCTTTCCCCGTCAAAACTTCCCGGCCTGGACTACGCCCTCAATCCATACAGGGGATGCGCGCATGCCTGCGTCTATTGCTATGCGTCGTCGGTCATCCACTGGGATAAAGGGAAGTGGGGCGAGCTTGTGGAGGTTAAGATGAACCTCCCGCGCATCCTGTCGAAAGAACTTCGGCTAAAGAAAAAAGGCGTTGTGGGGCTCGGGACTGTTACAGACCCGTATCAGCCTGCTGAGAAGAAATACGAGATAACGCGCCGGTGCCTTGAACTCCTGCTGATGCACGACTTTCCTGTGTGCATCCAGACAAAATCCTCGCTTGTGCTGAGGGATATTGACCTGCTGAAGAAGTTTTCGAATATCGAAGTGGGAGTAACGCTAACGGCGCTTGACGACAGCGTGAGGGCTAAAATGGAACCCGGCGCATCGAGTGTGGAGGAAAGGCTGCGCGCGCTTTCGGAGTTTTCGAAAAATGGGATTAAAACATGGGTCTTTCTTGGACCCGTGATGCCGTATATTACTGATGTTGAGGCGCTGGTTGATGCTATTGCAGAGGTGAAGCCGAAGTATGTGCTTGTGGACAGGTTGAGGTTGAAGGAAGGAGTGTGGGAGAGGGTGAGGGAGTTTATTGCGGGATTTAAGCCTGAGCTGCTTGCGGGGTATGAGAGGATTTTTTTGAAGGGGGAGGATTTTTATAGCGAGGTTTTTGAGAGAGTTTTGAGGAGATGTGAGGGGAAGGGGGTGAGGTGCGAGGTTAATAGGTTGAAATAGTGCAGAACATCTGAATGATCACTTCGCCGAGGACGGGATTCGAACCCGCGATGACATGACGCGATCTATCGGATTATCAGTCTGACGCCTTGTCTGGCTAGACTACCTCGGCATGATTTCCATCATGCTTTCAGCTATTTGAGTTATATCCAAGCGGTGTTAAAGTATTATTAGTTGTGAATTCCATAAACTATATTGCATATTGGATACAATCTTTTATCAGGAGATCGGCTGGAATAAAAAACATGGATTTCATCATACAGGGAATGAGTTGATTAAATGGAAAAAAACAGGCTTACATGGAAAATAGGCGGAAAAGCGGGGGAAGGAATAATGGCGACAGGGCTTATTTTCTCCCAGTCATGCTCACGCGGCGGTCTGCATGTGTATGATATCAATGAATACCCCTCCCTTATTAAAGGCGGTCATAACACATTGCAGGTGAGGGTAGAAGACAGGGAGATATTTTCACAGGTGAAGGGCGTCAACGTGCTGATTGCCCTGAATAAAGAAACAATACTCATGCACAGGGATGAACTCACTTCCGGCGGCGGTATAATATATGACAGCGCTGAAGTTTTGGACAGTAAAGAGCTCAGGGAAGACCTAAGGCTCTATCCTGTGCCACTTAATAACATAATCAAAGAAATCGGCGCAGAGACGATTATGAAAAACAATGTTGCCCTGGGCGCTTCTATTGCTCTTATCGATTATGATTTTGATATTGTAGCCGGAGTTATAAGGGACACGTTCAAACGAAAAGGAGACCGGATAATCAATGATAATACGAAGGCTGCCCAAGCCGGATATGATTATTTAAAAAAGAATTTCCCTGACGATTTCAATTATAAACTTGAAAAAATTGGGGCAGGAGGGCGAATGCTGCTTACTGGCAACGACGCCATTTGCATTGGGGCTATAAAAGCCGGCTGCAAGTTCTATTCTGCTTATCCCATGACTCCAGCATCTTCTTTACTGCATTTCATGGCAGCCAACGAGCGCAGGTTCAATATCGTGGTGAAGCACACGGAGGATGAGATTTCGGCAATAAACATGGCAATCGGCGCGGGCTTTGCAGGTGTGAGGGCGATGTGCGGCACATCTGGCGGCGGGTTCTGTCTCATGTCCGAGGGCTACGGGCTTGCAGGGATGATAGAGGTGCCGGTTGTAATAATCATGGCGATGCGCCCCGGTCCCAGTACTGGAATGCCCACATGGTCAGAGCAGGGCGACCTCAAATTCGTTCTTAACGCTTCGCAGGGCGATTTCCCGCGCCCGGTGCTCATACCCGGCGATAACGAGGAATGCTTCTACATGACACAGGAAGCATTTAACATCGCCGAGAAATACCAGACTCCTGTTATTGTTTTGACAGACAAGAACCTTGCAGAAAGCCACAAGACAACGGAAAAGTTCGATCAACGAAGGATTACAATAGACCGGGGAAGTTTCGCGACAGTTTCGGAGCTTGCCGCTTCCGATGAAAAAACTTTTTTCAAGAGATACAGGTATACCGAAAATGGCGTTTCGCCGAGAACCATCCCGGGCACGAAAAAAGGAATATACACTGCCACAAGCGACGAGCATGATGAAGAGGGTAACATCACTGAAGATATCGGTAACAGGATAAAGATGATGAAAAAAAGGATGAGGAAACTTGATTCGTTTGCAAAGGAGCTGAAACAGCCAGAGTTAGTGGGACCGGGGGATGCGGCGGTCACTATTATTGCGGCGGGTTCGACAAAAGGCCCGATAAAGGAGGCTATGATGATGCTTGAAAAAGACGGGGTGAAAGTGAATTACCTCCAGATATTATATTTAAGCCCCTTCCCATCTGAAAAAGTGGCAAATGTTATGGATTCTGCTAATAAAACGGTTGTGGTTGAGAATAATTTCACCGGACAGCTTGCGGATATTATCAGGGAAAAGACTGGAAAGAGCGCGGGTCATAAGATATTGAAATACGACGGCAGGCCTTTTTATCCCGAAGAAATACACCGTGAAATTATGGAGGTGGCGCATGGTTAGGATGATTGATATCAATACGATTGATAAGCCCAACTGGTGTCCGGGATGCGGCGATTTCGGTATCCTTCTTGCCCTTAAAGGCGCGATAGTCGAGCTCAATATCGAGCCTGAGAACATTGCTATTATTTCGGGAATTGGTTGTTCTGGTAAAGTGCCGCACTGGCTAAGAACATACGGATTGCACGGTATCCACGGCAGGGTACTGCCGGTTGCATCGGCAGTCAGGCTTTCAAACCATGAACTGACAGTATTTGGAGTGGGTGGGGACGGCGACGGATATGGTATCGGCATGTGTCATTTCATTCATGCAATGAGAAGGAACATCGACATGACCTATATAGTGCACAATAACATGATATACGGGCTTACAACAGGACAGACCTCCCCCACAAGCGAGAAGGGGATGAGAACCAAATCAACGCCTTCAGGAGTTATCGAAGTGCCAGTGAACCCGATTGCTCTTGCCATTTCCTCAGGTGCTACATTTGTGGCGCGTAGTTTTGCAGGTGATGTCAAGCATCTCCAGAAGACCATTGTGGACGCCGTGAAACACAGGGGTTTTTCATTAATCGATGTGTTCCAGCCGTGTGTGAGTTTCAACCATGTTAACACATATGACTGGTATAAGCAGAGGGTCTATGACCTCCAGGCAGCGGGACATAATACAGGGGATAAGATGGTAGCGTTTATAAAATCGCAGGAATGGGGCGAACATATTCCAATAGGGGTATTTTACAGGGTGCAATCGCCCACTTATGAGGATGAGCTGCCGCAGATAAAGGAGATGCCGCTTGTGAAGCAGGCGATTGATAAGGTTGATATAAGCGGGCTTATGGATGATTTTGTATGAAAAGTGGTTTCGCGAAAGAAGCATACGGCATAAATGGGCGTGGGTGCGAGCAACCTTTCTAAACGAAAACTTCTTTTAGTTAAACGAATAATTAGTATCGTTGATTATAATGAATGAAATAATTCCAGACCGGGTTAAAAAAATCGCCCAAACACTATCCGAAGTATCGCATTTAAACGAAACCGATATGTTTATCCTGCTGACCTTGCTTGCCGACAGTAAAATAACCAATGCGGAGCTTGCAAAAATACTGAAATTCAAAGACGGGAATTCTGCGGCATATCACACACGCACCATGCAGCAGAATGGAATAATTGATAGATATACCATCGTTCCCAACTGGAAGCGTGTGGGGCTGGCAACGGAATTCATCATACTGGCTGAAGCGGAAAATGAAGAACAACTGCTTGAGATTGAGAAAAAGCATGTAATAATGGCTGATGAGTATGCCTCTGAGCAAGGGGATATTGTTGTAACTCCGATGATTTCAGGTTGCGTTGTCCTGAAGGATGTTTATAAATGTTACGGGGATAAGAATATGGCAGTAATAACAGGAAGGGCAACATCGGACCAGGATGCTGCTGTTTATGCTAAAAATTATCTTGTGACCAGGTATCCAGATATAAAAATAAGTATGCTAATAAGCAAATATAAAACAATAAGTGATTTTTTCATTAATAAAAATGCAGTAGAAAAACTCAAAGAGTTTTTCCATACAGAAGGGAATTTAAAATAACTGTATTAACTCCCTTTATATTAACACCATCATCTTTACCAATAATATAAAGCAATTTGGGACTGTCAGCGCCAGTATCATCCTATCTTTGAGCAGTTTTCCTTCAGTTACTGGATCCTTTAGCAGGATTTCAATACATCCTGCAATTAGCACAGCATAGATTACAGCAGCAACTGAAAAATATGGATATTTCATGATTAGATATCTCAGAGGGAGGAGAGGGAGTAATGTCAGCAAGCTGCAAAGTTTCGCAGCCCTTGGGATTCCCATCATTAGTGGCAATGAATTAACATCACCAGCAACATCCTTAAAATCTTTCATAAAAGTCAGGCAAAATACAAGTATGAATACATAAACTGAGATCACAAGACTATCAACATTAACAGGGGAGTATATACTCCAGACACCCAAGGATACCAGACCAAAGTACAATGCCATGACTGCCATAGAAACACCGGGTTTGTCCTTGTACCTGAATAAAGGGTGTGAATACATTAAACCACCCACAATAATCCCTGTTAAAAAACCACCAAATAATACAAGGCTCAGGTTAAGTGAAAGAATAATTGCAGTTGAAAACAAAAACAACATATATATCCACGCATTTTTCACAGGGATCTGACCGGATGCGATGGCACCGTTCGGTTTACATATTTTGTCAATTTCGATATCATAAATGTCGTTTATGATATCGCATCCGCTGTGGATCATTATACTTGAGAAAGCTGCAATGGCTGCCCTGTAATCCCAGACTCCCAGAACAGCGCAGGTTACCGCTACAACAGAGATGTCAACGATACTTCCTTTTAATTTAAGGATTGATATGTATGGATTGTTATTGAAAATTCCAACTCCTCCGTATTTCAATTTGTTTTAACTAACCGTTTTTCCTAATTTTGATATATTGTTTGTTAATATAAATATTTCTTTTTTGAATTTCTCATTTAAAAGTTAAAAAAACGATAAATTTATATATATTACATGAGAATTAGGTGGTGTACAGATGAATAATAAATCCTGTACATAAAAATGGGTCGGTAAAGTTGGCAGGTTGAGGAGATAAAACTCTAACAACGGATTTTACAGCCCATGAAAAATGTGGAGTTCAGCAGTTCCACAAGAGCAACTGAACCCCAGGTGCCCGTAGGCATTGTAAAGTATGCTTTAAAATCACTTAAAGCTTGCCTTGTTTTGCCTCCGGAGTAAATGAAAAAGGAGGTGAAAAAGAATGAAAGCAAGCATAAGAATAGGAGTGATGGCTCTGATGGTACTTAGCATATTAAGCAGTGTGGCGCTGGCAGATCCGCCAAGCGGTGGAGATGCGGGTGATACCCCTGGAAGTGCTGCCAATATAGTAATATCGCCTAAGTATACTACAGAGTGGACAATCTATCAGGGAACTATTACATCTTATGACAAAGACTGGTACAGACCAAATACAGTTAGAAACGATCGCCTATGGTATCAGATAGATACAGCCGATTGGAATAATGGAGCTAGGCTGGATGCATTTGATGGACCATATACCAATTTACAGCTTAAAGGATCAACAGCAGGAAACTTTATAGTAAATTCGGCAGATGGTTCATCCTATATAAATGTATACGCTACGCCTGATTGGAAAGCTTTGTCTTACCAGTTCGCGCTGAGGGTCTACTAATAGAATAACATCTACCAATAGATTGGCAAAATATTTAAAATTTTAAATTTTTTATTTTTTATTATGATGATAGAAATGAATATAAGGCAACAAAATGAACAACAAAATAGGCACAGTAATAATATTTACTACATTAATTAGTTCACTCGTTTTTATAGGAATTGATATAGCTAAAGCCGCATATATGACTATAGATACTGATAAAGTTGAAAGCTTGATTGAAATCACAGATATAGTAGAAAAAGAGACGCTTAAGTCGATTGATTCTACTCATTTCAATGTTCCTAATTACTCCAATAAAACTTTTATTTCGTGGTCTCCTGATGGGTCTAAGTTATTGATTTTAATCCAGACATATCTTACTACAAAAAATATCACAGCTGATGACAAAAAAAACCTTGAACGCTGCAATCCAGGTTTTCCATTTGGTATTCCTGAAAGTGTTTCCACACTTTTTTTGATAAATGCAGACGGCACTCAAATTACTGATATCGCAAGAGCAGAGGAAAGTGCTCGAGCGGCAAAGAATAGTACCTTTGGTATTATACAGTCCACATGGTGGAGTTCAGATTCAGGTAAGATTATATTCAAAGTACGAAATTATTGCGAGGAAAATAAATTAATAGTCTCAGATATAAATGGCTCTATTCAGACGGAGGTGAAGGGACTTGATGATCCATTTATCCGTTGGAGCCTTGATGGGAGCCAGGCTGTTATTATAGATGGTGGAAAAGAGAATTCTCGAATATTAATATTCGATGTGGAAAATTCAACTATTGAGCAGATTCCTCTAAGTACCAGTGCAATTGGATATAGTGCAGCATGGAACCCAGATGGAAATAAAATCGCTTTTATAGGCTTTAAGAATGGAGGGATATATACTGTTAACACCGATACTTTTTCTGTTCAGCAGTTTACTACTGGAGTGCAAGCCATAGAATTGGCTTGGGAGCCTAACGGAAAAAAATTAGTATTTACTGCTGAAGATGGAATTTATGTATTGAATACTGACGACAGTGCTCTCACTTTAATCGAAAATGGAACTTTTGGTATCGAGTCATGGAATCCGGATGGTAAAAAATTACTTTTTGGAATGTATGATAAAAAGGGATTGAATAAGGTTTACGCTTTAGATATTGATGGAATGTCTACTAAACTAATTCCATATATGATAAGCCAAATTACATGGAGTCCAAATGGAAACAGGATAGCTTTTCGTATTGATAGTAGTAGCAGCATTTATACAGTAAATTCTGATGGAACCGATAAAGTTACACTTCCAGAAAGCTACTCTATAAACATGGAGGGAGTCTATGGCTGGGGATTAGATAACAAAATATATTATATTACCAATTACTCTTTAATTAAAGTAAATCCAGAAGGAACTGAACCGTTGCCGCTTATTAAAAATTTATCCACGGCTGTTTATAACTACAACAAAATATACTTAAGCCCTGATGGCAACAGAATACTTTTTACTGTACGCGATTCAAGTGATGAGCGAGAACATAACTATATATTGAAAATGAAAGGGTACGATGAGGTTATGTCAATTTATGTTCCACGTTCTCTTCGGGAAGCAGATGATGCTTTTATTGAAGTTAAATCCATGTCAAAACCCGTTGAAAATGCAATAGTTTTTTTTAATGGCAGGGAAATAGGAAAGACCAATGAAACTGGAGTTTTAAGATATAACTTCAAAGAAGCGGGTAATTACAGGTTAACTTCTGTTAAACAGGGTTTTAGAACTGCAAACAAGTCCATCACAATCAAAGAACGTCAGCAGTTACCAGAGCTGACCGTCGATAAAGCAACACCAGCACCGATTGTAGCTGGTGATACGCCCATAACACCCGGATTTAGCTCGATATTTGCTGTGATTGCATTAATATTAACAATTTACCAGATTAAAAAAAATGAGGAGAATTAAATGAAACGGAATATTGGAAATGCGTTTGTAATTGCACAGAAGGAATTTGCTGATAATCTTTGGAGCATGAGGTTCCTGGCGTTGCTGTCAATCGTTACACTAATAATATTCTCAATTAGTTATAGAGAAGGTACTGATGGGCGCAAGTTACTAGAGGGTTTAAACAATGTTGCCTGGATTATTGCACTTTTCCTGCCTCTACTGGGAATTACACTTGGATTTGATGTAATAATTAAAGAGCGAAAATCTGCGTCATTAAATGTACTTTTAACCCATCCTGTATTCAGGGATAACATTATTACAGGCAAGATTCTAGGAGCTATGGCAACATTGGCGCTGGTCGTAGGCATAGCTGTAATTGTCTCGTTTGGAACAATTCTTGCGGTGACTGGAGCGCAGGTCAGCCTTCTTGAGCTTGAGCGAGTACTGATTTTCGCCATCTTAACATTTCTTTATATCTCTGTGTTCCTGGGTATTGGCGTGTTTCTCTCGATAGTTTCAAAAAGTGCTTCAAACTCCTTGATTTATGGGATAGCTGTCTGGCTCAATCTGGTTATTGTATACAGTTTGATCATTTTCATGATAGCATCTATGTTAACTGGACAGTTCTCTTTAGATTCTTCCATCTTCTATAAACCCAGGCTTGAACTCAATAATAACTTCCAAAAACTTACTCCAGTGTATCACTATGTTGAAACTGTCAGTGGTGAGCCAAGTGTAGGAATGTGGGGGGGAGTTAAAATCTATACCGATAAATTAAGCAGAGGAATTTTTGATACTGGCAGCTCCATGGATAAATGGATAGAAGAATATTGGTCAAACCTTCTGGTGCTTATAGCTCTACCAATTTTTCTGTTTATTGCATCATTCATAGCATTCCTGCGAAAGGATATTACAATGTGAGGAGTTATGAAAATAAGTTTTAAAAATTCAATCGCAATTGCACAGAAAGAATTTGCAGACAACATCTTTAGTCCTGTATTTTTAGTTCTGCTAATTACCTTTACACTAATCGTCTTCAGTTCTAGCTATTTGAATGGGTTAGAAGCAGGACAATTCGCGAAAGGAAGCACTTTGTTAATGTCCGGATTTTCGGGTGTGGTGAATCTATTGGGCTGGTTTTCCCCTCTGATAGGTATTGCGCTTGGATTTGATGCGATAGTTAAAGAACAAAAATCTGGATCTTTAAATGTTCTGTTAACTCATCCGGTATTCAGGGATAATATTATTATTGGTAAGATGCTTGGAGCAATGGTAACGTTAGCCCTTGTTCTGGGTACGTCAACTATTGTATCTATCAGCAGTTTACTTCTTCTCCTTGGCGACACAATAAGCGGAATTGAACTGGGTAGATTGATACTTTTTATAGGAATGACCTTCTTATATAGTCTAATCTTTCTGGGAATCGGTATTATTATTTCCATCATTGTTAAGGATGCATCAGATTCGCTGGTTTACAATGTTGTAATCTGGCTGGGTCTATGTGCTGTATTTGGTGCGATTGCAGTCTCAATTGCAATCCTTCTTACAGGTCAATCTATCAACCTTGGCAGCACTTCCTTTGGACTGGCACTGAACCTTGGGAACATATCCCCGCTTTACCATTATACCGAAGCTACGGTTGGCCAGGGTTTTGTTGGATGGGGCGGTCTTGGATCAGAATCGGCAGCAATAAGAGGAATATTAGACACCCGCTTTACCCTCTCCCAGTGGTTTGGTGAGTTCTGGATGAATTTAACAGCGCTAATAGTAACTCCGATCATCCTGCTTGTAATAGCATTCATAGCATTTCTCAGGAAGGACATAAGTACATGAATAAAATCTTAAGAATCCTTGGAAATCTGACAATACTTACATTAATCATGATACCATTAGCCACAGCAGAATTCTCTCAGATATCAGCCACATCAGACATAACCGGTAAAGTCGTTCGTCCGGGCGATATAGTCGAATTCACCACAACCCTGCAAAAATTCTACAACACCACAAAAAGCGTCTCTGTCAAGCTTTTCATAGATAAGAAACCTGACGATTGGCTTGCCGGCTTCTACGCAGATAACAATCAGGTCAGCCAGATAACCTTCCCGGCAGATTCAACCAATTCAAAGCAGGTTGTTTTAAGAGTGCGGGTGCCCGCCAACACCAGCGACGGCTCCTACCAGATAAGGATAGGCTTGCAGCCTTATGGTGAATTTGTGACCAATTATGAATTGATATACCGCGACTTTGTTGCAACTGTGGATAGAAACGCCATGCCCAACCTTGATATATATTCAGGCATTCCCGGCAGAAAAACCCATCCTGGCACTCCAGCCAAATTCAGTGTCACTGTTGAAAATAAATATGACAGCAGGGCAACAGTAAAGCTCTCAGTGCTCTCAAAGCCAGGCGAGTGGGGCGTAGATATGCTTTCCTCAGATGGCGCTAGGATTACAAAACTGAGCATTCCTGCAAAAGGCAAGCAGGATTTTGAGGCAGTAGCCCAGCCCCCTATCAATGCAACTGACGGGGATTATGAAGTCCTGATAGGAGCATCCATGGAAAGCGGAAGCCAGACAATCACGCTTCCTTTAAGCATCAGCATCAACCCCGACCTTGACCCTGCCCAGGCATTGAGCGCCTATCTTGAGATACATTCAAGTATAGCAGGCCTTGAAGTCCGTCCTGAGAATACAGCGGAGTTTGCGGTATCCCTGAAAAACAGGTACGACCAGCAGCTCAAGCTGAACCTGAAAGCACTGGACAAGCCTGAAGGCTGGAATATTGAATTCCTATCGGATACTGATGATAAAGTTAGGCTGACCACGCTTGAGCTGCCAGCAAAAGGCGAGCAGAAGTTCAAGGTAAAAGTCAAACCTTCCCCGAATGCCAGCGACGGTATATACCCTGTACTCGTGGGTGCTGTCAGCGGAGATGACAGGAGCGTATCCCAGAGACTTGAGATCACAGTCAATAAAGGTCTTGAGAAAAACCAGATACTCAGCCTTTATCCGAGCTACAGCGAGGTCACGCTCAATCCTGGCGGTTCGACAGATATCAGTGTAACCCTGAGAAACGGCGGGGATGAGACACTGAGCAGCGTGCAGCTTGAGATACAGGAGGTAAGCGGCATCAGTACCCAGATAAGGAGCTTCGGGACAATAGAAAAACTGGAAGCCGGCGAATCGAGGAATATCCCTGTTGAGATAACAGCACGGGCAGATGCAGGTTCAGGTATAAAAGAGATATTCATGCGTGCCAAAAGCGGCGATATTCAGGGCGAGGAAAAGAGCGTCAAAGTCAATGTGGAAAAATCCGGATCAAGCGGGGTAGCAGGAATCGGGATGGTGGTGCTGGCTATCATTGCGCTTGTGTTCATAATACGCAAATTCGGGAGAAGATAAACATGCATACAGAAAAAAATGAAAATATTATAGAAACCATAAATCTTACCAAACGTTTTGGTAAGCAGAATGAACTTGTAGCGGTGGATTCGCTTAATCTTAGCGTTAAAAAGGGTGAGGTCTTTGGCTTTGTAGGTCCAAACGGCGCAGGCAAGACCACTACTATGAAAATGCTCATTGGCTTGCTTGAACCAACAAGCGGCACAGGCAAAGTAGCAGGCTTTGATATTGTGAGAGAAGTTATCAGGATAAGGGAAGCAACAGGTGTTTTGCCAGAGCCTGCTGGATACTATGATAATCTCACGGCAAGACAGAATCTCAGGTTCTATGCAAAGCTCTACGATATTGATGAAAAAACAAGAGAGAAGCGGATTGTTGATTTACTTGAGCTTGTGGGTCTTGGACGTGCCGTAGACCAGAGGACTGGAGGATTCTCAACAGGCATGAGGAAGCGTTTCGGTCTCGCCCAAGCGCTGATTAATGAGCCAAGTGTTCTGTTCCTTGACGAACCCACCAGCGGCATCGATCCCCTAGGTGCACAGATGATGCGGGATTTGATAAAAAAGCTCAGCAAAGAAAAAGGCGTAACAGTATTTTTGAGCAGTCACAGCATGGCAGAGGTTGAGGAAATATGCGACAGGATAGGCGTTATCGCAAGAGGCAAGTTGCTCGCCGTAGGTTCGGTGGAGGAACTCAGGAATAAGGTAAGAGAAAAAGAAGGAGTAAGATACGCACTTGAAGTCCAGGACTTGCCAGTGCAGAGGGTTATAGAGGGCTTGAGAGGACTAAAAGGCGTGCGTTCTGTTGAGCCAGTTAACAGTCATATCTCGCTGCTGACGGATATGGGCACGCGCATGGAGATAGCTGTGGCAGTAAAGTCCATAGGCGGAACCATATCCAGATTTGAGGAAGAAAGAATGGATTTGCAGAGGGTATTTTTGAAGCTAGTAGAGTAATCAGTGTAGTACCAATTAAATGATGCAGAGAAAAGGAATCGGTATCTGCGACGCACTGGCCTATAATGCAGTTGATCTAGGAGGCGTACGCAGTATTTATGGATTCGGGTTAGTGCAGGCTGGCTAATTTTTATAGCTGTCCTGTAATCCCAGACTCCCAGAACAGCGCAGGTTACCGCTACAACAGAGATGTCAACGATACTTCCTTTTAATTTAAGGATTGATATGTATGGATTGTTTTTGAAAATTCCAACTCCTCCGTATTTCAATTTGTTTTAACTAACCGTTTTTTCTAATTTTGATATATTGTTTGTTAATATAAATATTTCTTTTTTGAATTTATTATTTAAAAGTAAAAAAACGATAAATTTATATACATTACATGAAAATTAGGTGGTGTACAGATGAACAATCCTGTACTAAAAATGGGTGGTAATGTTGGCAGGTTGGGGAGATAAAACTCTAACAACGGATTTTACAGCCCATGAAAAAACGTGGGGCTCAGTCGCCGCTTCAAGAGAGCTACTGAGCCCCAGCATTGCCCGAAGGCATGGTAGTATTTGCTTTATGTTTACTTAAAGCCAGCGCCGTGCCTGATGAGGGTAGCAAAGAAAAGAAAATATAAAGGAGAAATAAAAATATGAAGAAAAATAAAGGAATGCAATTAGGCGCGATGCTTGCGGTGATGCTGCTGGTCGCATTAGCATTTGCTGGTACCGCCGCCCCAAACAAAGAATTCAAAAAATTTCCGAAAGATCTACCGGAACGTGTTTTACTGGGACTGAACGATTCTGAACTTCAGGATAAAGATATCCCTGACTTCGGGCCGGAAGTTTTTGAAAAGATGAAGAAAGATCCAAAGGTTATAGAGACGCGGGGAATAATACCTAAGTACACAACCGATACAGAAAGACGAAGCTGGCTCGATAAACTCGACAAAATTAGAATAGGTATACGAAATGATATGCTTCCTTATATTCATCCAAATGGGACTGTAATTTCGTATGGTTTTGATTGGGAGGGCTTCTTCTATGTAGATTTTTATGAAAATGCAACTGTGAATGCGTCTCTTGTTGATGAAATCTATGCTATAATAGATAAACAAGCTATTAAGATAGGAATTCAGGAAGTCCCAGTAGAATTTAAGGTCTCAGGTCCTCCCAAGTTGACATTGGCAGGTTATCAAGATTACTACCGTCCTGTAATCGGAGGAGTGCAAGTAGTTAACGGAGCAAGTGGTGGAATTGGTACATTGGGCTTTGCTGCACAGGATACCAATGGAAATAAAGGCTATGTAGTAGCAAATCACTTTGCTCCTATAGTTGGTACAGTGGTATACCAACCAGATACTTCGCAATCTGGGTATCAAGCCGGAACTGTTTCGAAGGTTGGAACTAATACTGCCGATGCAGCATTTGTACCCTACAATAATGTTGAAGCATCAATCCATATTGGCGGAGGAGTAAGGGTTCCAGTGAAGGGTTTTATAGATCCATTTATTGGAATGCAAGTTTTTAAATCGGGCAGGACGACAGGCGTAAACGGAGGAACTGTGACAAGTTTCGGTGAAGTATATTGGAACGGTTATCATCTATACGATCAGGCATTTGCGACGTACTATACCGAAGGAGGAGATAGTGGCGCACCAGTATGGTATTTGGATGCTAATTCTAATCGTTTCATAGCGGGAATTAACGCAGGAATTTTTGGTAGCTCATATTTTTCCAAGATTTCTAACGTAAAGAATAGTTTGAGCGTAAATGTTCTTACTAGGTAGAGATATATGCGGGATGTCGTTAATTGATATCCCCTTTATTTTTTATGGAGGAAAAAATGGGAAAACAGAAGTATTTTTTGATAGTAGTTTTTGTTATCCTTAGTATTGCGATTACTGTACATGGAGGCAATTTTTCAGAGAGAAAGGATATACCGGAGCGTGTTTTACTGGGATTGAACGATTCTGAACTTCAGGATAAAGATATCCCTGACTTCGGGCCTGAAGTTTTCGAAAAGTTGAAAAAAGATCCTAAGGTTATAGAGACGCGGGGAATAATACCTAAGTATGCCACCGATAAAGAAAGACGAAGTTGGCTAGATAAGCTTGATAAAATTAGAATTGGGATACGAGATAACATGCTTCCTTATATTCATCCAAATGGGACTGTAATTTCGTCTGGTTTTGATTGGGAGGGCTTCTTCTATGTAGATTTTTATGAAAATGCAACTGTGAATGCGTCTCTTGTTGATGAAATATATGGAATAATAGACAAAGAAGCTAAAACAATAGGCATTCAGGAAGTTCCAGTAGCATTCAAGCTCGCAGCCCCTCCCATATTGACAATGACAGTTTATGAAAATAGGAGCGTAACTCCACCCCAGAACAGGAACACATCCCAAGCAGGCGAAGCTCCAAATAAATCAGTGTCTGGTTTTGAATTATTCGGCGGATTGGTTTCCATTCTCCTTGTATGGTTATTTGTTCGACAGCAATGACAGAATATTGGAGTTATCAATGAAATCTCTTCTCTCTACTCCTTTGTGGAATCTTTGCCATCCAGATTTCAAGCTCGAAGTTGACGAAAGTCCACTCCTTTGTGGCTCGTAATTCAGCCAAAAAAGTCCTAAAATCCTCCTCATAAACATCCTTGAATTCGAAATAGGTCAGGAAATCCGTGAGGCATCGGCTTATAATGCAATTGATTTTGGTGACGCTGGCAAGGATAGAATATACATGTTTGGATTGGTGCAGGCAAGTTGAGATATGCGAATCCAGATGAATAAATCCTGTACATAAAAATGGGTGGTAAGTTGGCAGGTTGGGGAGATAAAAACTATAACAACGAATTTTATAGCCCGTGAAAAAACGTGGGGTTTAGCCGTTCCGCAAGAGCAACTGAACCCCAGATGCCCGAAGGCATGGTCAGGTATGCTTTGAAATCACTTAAAGCTTGCCGGTTTTGCCTCTGGGATAAACAAAACAAAAGAATTAAAGGAGGAAAAGTAAGATGAATAAAAGTAGAATAATAATCGTGTTAGCACTTTTATTAATAATATTTATAGGAGTTTTGGCTGCATATTCAAGCATCGCGATACCAAATAAATTAGACTACACACAGGAAGAACTAAAAGACCAGTATTTGAAATATAACATAACAGAAAATGATATAAAGTTTGCACGGGGTGAGTTACCTCATTATTTAGAAGGAACGGTATTGGATGGAAATACCACGACTGGTGGAATAAGTACAAATGAATCTTTAACTATCGAAGAAGACGCAAGGAAACTATACATTGAAAAATATGGTGTAGACCCGGCAAATCCAAAAGTGGATGAGGTGTATGGAATTCTTCTTCCTGTAGAGGAAGTTAAAAGACTTATAAAAATAAGATCACTTATTCCTTCGGAATAACAAATACAGTATTTGAATACCTCTACACATGCGGAAAAAGCTTAGGAACTCTCTTTGCATACTCAGTGTACTCGTTGCCAAACCTTGCTATTAAGTCGGCTTCTTCAGCATCAGAAATATGTGACAGCACAACCGCAAGGAGGAAAGAGTATGCCAACCCAAGCACCGAACCCGCAAACACGGCAAGCCCGAAAGCGCCGATAATCCCGCCAGAGTACATAGGATGGCGGGCAAACCTGTAAGGACCTGCTGCAACCAATTTATTCTCCGGGACAAAAACCGCTTTCCGAAGCGTATACATGCCCCAGAAAATGAATAAAAGACCCACAGCGAATAGCAAAAGCCCGGAGGCTCTTAACAATATATGAACAGGATTGAAGTCTCTTGAAATAAACCAGAAATAAAAAAATATGTTGGTTGAAACGATGAAAACGTGAAGCGAGACCCAGGATACTTTTGAGACTGGAGTGAAACCGGAAAAACCTGTTGACTTCCTGTATTTGATAGCTATCATGTGGTAGGTGATAACCATGTATGAGGTTATCAGGACGAACTCAAAGTATAGATTCATGACGACCATGGATGCATTATCAGTCCAATCGAGCTGAAGGCGAGATGAACACGCCCTTCAGAGGCTTGACTCTGCGTGTTCATCTTCGTGTTCCATTTTCGGAAGCTCCATTTTCTTCCCGGTTTTTTCAAGATAATCTTTTATCGCCGCATGCAATCCATCCGCAGCAAGATTTGAGCAGTGCATCTTTATTGGCGGCAGCCCGTCAAGCGCCTCTGCCACATCGCCGCGTGTAATTTTAAGAGCCTCTTCCAGCGTCTTCCCTTTTGCAAGCTCTGTAATCATACTGCTTGTGGCAATCGCCGCGCCGCAGCCAAAGGTCTTGAACTTCACATCCTCAAGCCTGTTATCTTTTACCTTGATATAAATCCACATAAGGTCGCCGCAAACCGGGTTCCCGACTTTCCCGATCCCATCGGCATCCTTTATCTCACCCACATTTCGCGGGTTGGCAAAATGTTCCATCACTTTTTCGCTGTATCCGTCTGTCATATTTTTACCTCGCCAATGGTGATATCATCCGCAGTTTATTCACGATTTCGGGCAGCACCGAAACCACATAATCCACATCTTCCTGTGTGTTCCCGCGCCCGATAGTCAACCTGAGAGAACCGTGCGCCTCTTCAGGTTTCAAACCTATAGCCATAAGGACATGAGAAGGCTCAAGGGATGTGGATGAACACGCAGAACCGGTTGATGCTGCCACGCCTTTCATATCGAGGTTCAATATCATGGACTCGCCTTCAATATAGCTGAACCTGACATTCGCATTATTGGGAAGTCGTTTTACAGGATGCCCGTTAAGATATGAATCCTTGATTTCGAGGATTCCTTTAATGAGCCTGTCTCTTAAGTCCGCCAATTTTGCCTCCTCTGGAAGGCGCTCCTTTGCAAGCTCGCAGGCTTTCCCGAAACCAACAATCCCGGGGACATTTTCTGTACTTGAGCGGAGATTCCTTTCATGACCGCCGCCATGCAATTGGGGTTCTACGAATGTGCCTTTGCGAAGATAAAGTGCTCCCACGCCTTTTGGCCCGTATATTTTATGGGCGCTCATCGACAGCAGGGAAACACCGAGAGTGTCCACGTTCACAGGGATTTTTCCTGTAGTCTGGACTGAATCCGTATGGAGAGGAATATTCTTTTCTTTCGCAATTTTACCAATCTCCTCTAGGGGCTGGACAGTCCCGATTTCGTTATTTGCATGCATGATGGTTATCAATATCGTCCCGGGTGTGATGGCTTTTTCAACGTCCTTCGGGTTCACAAGCCCGTCTTTGTCCACAGGTATGTAGGTGACCTTGAATCCCTGGGTTTCAAGGTATTTGCAGGAGTGCAGAACGGCATGGTGTTCAATCGAGCTTGTAATGATGTGGTCGCCCTTTTTCCTGTTCCTGTACGCAATCCCTTTTATTGCAAGGTTGTCTGATTCCGTACCGCTGCCCGTGAATATTATCTCTTCTTTTTTTGCTCCGATAAGGTCTGCGACTTTCTGCCGTGATTCCTCAATTGCTCTTCTTGCCTGTCTTCCGATTGTGTAAAGGCTTGAAGGATTGCCAAACTTTTCAGAAAAATAAGGAAGCATGGCTTCCACGACCAGAGGGTCGGCGGGCGTTGTCGCGCTGTGGTCCATATAAACTTGTCTTGTCATAATTTATGGTATGTCTTATCTTTTGAATATACTTAACGATAATGTCGTTTTAGCTAATTTAATGATTTATCATTAAGTTCCAGAGGAAATAAAGGGGTCAAGAAGATAGTGTGCCCAGACCCGATTTTAATTCCCCGATATCTTAATTAACTGAGTTAACAGCAGTATTTAGCCAACATAAAGACTAAGTAGTTTGGTTGCGATTTAAACCCCAGCCCCGCAGTCCCGTAGGGTAGTGGTCAATCCTTCTGGCCTTTGGAGCCGGAGACGGTGGTTCGAATCCGCCCGGGACTATAAGTACTGTCAAGAAGGCAACCACTAACGATATGATGATTTATATAATATTAACAATCGCAGATTTTACAGAACCGATTCTGTCAATATGGAAGGCATTTTTCAACCTTTAACTGATTCCATTTCATTAAGCCATTCGTAAATGGGCTTTATCACTATTTTTTTCTCATCCTGACTCATTATCTCAGCCTCTTTTTCAGTTATTATAAGTCCTTCCTTGAGGTTATATGCATCCATTGCTTCGAGTAATTCTCTAATCTCTCTTTTTCTTGCGGTTTCATCTTTTAGGGATAGGGTTGCCTGAACTGCATATTTTATCTTCATGCCCTCTTTAATTATAAAATCACATTCATAGTTTTCCTTGGTTTTCAGGTTAAAATTATACCCTCAAATCTGGTCAGTTCGTTTCTGGATGCATACACCAATCGTTAGACAATGGAAGAACCATAAAAAAACCACTGAATGAATTATTACTACTAAAAAATAAGTTATTATTTTTTACGATTTTAAACCAAAACTCCCATAAAGAAAGAAAGTGTTTTTTATTTGATATAATTAGAATTTGTATGTCATTATATACATGTATGCAAAGGATTGTAGCAAGAAAAATATGGACTACGATAGAGGGAGAGTATGAGTGATAAAATTACCCTAACCATCACACGAAGAAAGCTCACTGAAATTCTAATTGGTCTGGTCTCATTATTTTTTGCTTCAGGAGCTATAGCTACAATATTAAAATATTTATGGCCGCAAACTGCAAAAGCTACTTCAAGTGAAGTAAGAATAGCTTCAGTGGATGAGGTTACAACCGGAACCGCTAAAAAGTTTACGTTCAACGGCAAAGCAGCCGTCCTTTTAAAAAGGCCTGCTGGCTTCAGGGCATTCGGAGCTGTATGCACGCACCTTGGATGCATCGCTTACTGGAAACCTGAAGAGAATGATATCTTTTGTCCTTGCCATTTAGGCAGATTTGACCCCAATACAGGGGCTGTGATCTCTGGACCACCACCTTCTCCGTTACCAGCGATTGATATTGCTGTAAAAGAAGGTGCGGTCTATGCGCTCAAATGGAGAGACCCGGATTATGTGAGATCCATCTCATTCTATGCGGGAGCGGCATGAGGCGATGTGTGAAAAATGAACATATCCAGGCGAGAATTTACTAAATTTGGCTGCAAGGTAATTATAGGAGCGGCAGCAGGCACAGTTATCATCGAATCCCTTGTTAAAAACAGCACTGCTGCTGAGAACTGGCCGCAAGGGGAATATGATTGGAATGAACATTATTGGGGCTTTGTGGTTGACAACAATAAATGCATAGGCTGCGGCAGGTGTGCATATGCATGCAAGCTTGAAAACCATGTCCCTTTTGATGAATCCTGGTACCGGACATGGGTAGAAAGATATCGAATTAAAAAAGAGGGAGAAACAAAAATTGATTCTCCAAATGGAGGTGTCGATGGATTTAATGATGATATTCCTGCCGAAGATATAAAAAAGGCATTTTATGTTCCTAAATTATGTAATCACTGCGATAACCCACCATGCGTTCAGGTTTGTCCTGTAGGGGCCACGTATTTGACAAAGGACGGCGTTGTTCTTGTGGATTATGACTACTGTATTGGCTGTCGGTACTGCATCATGGCATGCCCATATGGCGCCAGATATTTTAACTCGAAAGAGAGTCCCCACCACAAACCACACCCCAATTTAGGTGGCGGGGTTGCTGATAAATGTACATGGTGCTATCACAGGATTACCAAGGGTCTTTTGCCTGCATGTGTCCAGGCATGCCCTGTCGGTGCAAGGGTATTCGGAGACCTGAAGGACCCTGAAAGCGCTGTCAATAAAATACTGGATAAAGAGAGAATCAATGTTCTCAAGCCTGATCTGGGAACGAAACCAAAGGTATATTATGTTGGAATGGACCGAGAAGTGCGATGAGGTAGAGTCCTAATCCACAACTCCGCTTATTTACGTGATCTGTGATTCTGTTCTCCCTTCTTTAATTTAATTATACTTATTCCTTTTAAGATTCTCCCGGCCCCGAGCAATATAGGAAGTTTCTCCGTTATCTCGATCCCTGATTTTTCAAGCAATGTTTCAAACTCAGATTTTATAAATTCTATGTAGTATTTGCCCTCATAAAGTTTAACAAAGTGATAAATCAAGAATCTACCGATATTGTTCTCAGGCAGGGCATAATCAACAATCACTATCATTCCGCCTGGTTTGGTAACTCTGACCATTTCTTTCAATGCTTTTTCTCTTATAGGAAGAAGCATATCATGCAGGGCAAACGACACACCGGAAACATCAAAGCTGCTATCCTTAAAAGGCAGATTTGAAGCATCTGCGACTGCAAATTTCACAGTTTCATAATTATTTTTCTTATTGGCAACTTTTAGCATGTCTTCCGATAAGTCGATACCTGTGACATCATAATCCCTTTTCGCAAATGCAAATGCCTGCTTTCCTGTTCCTGTACCTACGTCCAGTATTCTTGAACCATTTGTTGCATTAATAAAATCCACTACCTTATCCCTTATTCTTGAAAAGGGCATAGTTACAGTATCATAAAAAGGAGCTAATATTTTAAACACATTTTTTACAAGTGAGTAGTACTCTTGTTTCTCGTCCATTATCTTGTGATTTCGATTTTTCATCAACAACAAATTTCCCGAGCCTCTTCCAACAATTTCCTTATTTTCCGATCTTTTAGTCCGGTTTTACTCCTTATATTCCTGAAATCCTCCTGAAGCAGGTCTTTTACCAGCATGTATCCTGCATTTGAAAATCTTTTAATGATATCAGGCCCGGCAGACTGCAATATTGTTATCGGATACAGGTTTTTCTCAGCTATCATTTTCTCAAGGCTGCCATCTTTGGGGTGTCTCCAGCATAGCAGCCTGATATTCATGCACTCAGTATATCTCTGCGCCTCGGTTGATGCTTTCGTATTGCATGAGAGCCATGCGCCGTCAAAAGAATTGTTCCCGTTATTCAAATCCAATAACCGTGCATATGTATAAAGTGCCTCTTTCAAATCAATATAATAACCGTGCATATGTATAAAGTGCCTCTTTCAAATCAATATAAGTACCCGGAGAATTGTGGAATTTGCACTCGATGATAAATCTCTTGCCCATGTTATCGGTGGCTATTACATCAATTTCGTGCTCTGCGCATTTGCCCATGAGCCTTGTACGCAGCACTGTTTGAAACCCATGTTCTTTTAGAATCTCAGCGATGAAGGTCTCAAATGGGAATCCGGCAGGCCCAAGGCGCATTATAGCCTCTTTGAGGTCATAGCACGATGCTCTTGCAGGTGAATACTCGTTCAACAGCGCCATGACTCTCTTGAAAATCGCGCCTGTGCTCATACCATCGAACACTTCTTTTTCTACTTGTTCTATGATATCATCAGAAATTGCTCTGTCCACTCTCGCCCTCGTAAGCGAACCTCTGATTTTTTCAGGATTGAATTCCTCTTTTTTACCGTTTGCTTTTATGACATACATGAGCACATAACCGTGTCAATTATCAGACCCTTCTTTCAAACTTGAATCTCTTGAGCAGCGCGGAGTTTGCAACAACGGAAAGTGAACTAATTGCCATCGCAGCAGCAGCAATTATCGGATTCAATAGCCCGACGGCTGCTATAGGTATAGCGGCTGTATTATATCCAAGCGCCCAGAACATGTTCTGCTTTATTTTTTTCATCGTGGCTTTACTCAACTTGATTCCTGCAACAACATCGCGAAGGTCGTCTTTGATCAGGATTATTCCACCGGTCTCTTTTGCCACATCAGAGCCGCTGCCTACTGCTATTCCGATGTCTGATTGCGCAAGAGCCGGAGCATCATTTATGCCGTCGCCTACCATTGCAACAACCTTTCCCTCTGCCTGCAATTTTTTTATTACGCCAGCCTTTTCTCCGGGAAGCACATTTGCAATAACGCGCTCTATTCCGACCTGCAGTGCAATCGCTTTTGCAGTTCTCTCATTATCCCCTGTGAGCATGATTGTCTCAACCCCGATCTTTTTTAGTTCAGCCACAGCTTCTGCTGAGTTCTCCTTCAGGGTATCTGCAACTGCTATTATGCCCATAACCGCTTTATTTACAGCAACCAGCATTGCGGTCTTGCCCTGAGTCTCAAGGGTCTGGATATTCTGCTCAAGATGCGCCGTGTCGATACCGTTAATCTGCATCAACCTGCGGTTACCCACAAGCACGTCTTTCCCATCTATAACCACTCGGATGCCATGTCCGGGCACAGCCTCAAAGGATTCGGCATCCCTTATATCCATACCTTTTTCCCTGGCAGCCCTAACTATAGCCTCGCCCAGCGGATGTTCTGATCCATTTTCAGCTATTGCAGCCAGCCTCAATACCTCATTGCTATTCTCTGCAAGTATATCGGTGACAGAAGGTTCTCCCTTCGTGAGAGTACCAGTCTTATCAAATACAACGGTCTGAAGCTTCTGCGCCCGCTCAAGGTACTCTCCGCCGCGAATCAATATCCCGGCTTCTGCCCCCTTTCCAACGCCTACCATCAAAGCAGTTGGAGTGGCAATACCGAGCGCGCACGGGCATGAAATGATAAGAACCGCAACGAACGCAAGGAGTCCAGCCGTGAAATTTCCAAGGATGAAATACCAGACTGCAAACGTGAGGATCGCCACACCAATCACGGCTGGCACGAAATATGCGCTGATACGGTCTGCCATCCTCTGGATGGGCGCGCTTGATGCCTGCGCTTCCTCCACCATCTTTACTATCTGCATCAGCGTGGTATCAGCACCGACCTGCGTGGCTTTGAACTTCAGCATACCCACCTTGTTCATTGTGGCTCCAAACACGTTATCCCCTGCTTTCTTTTCAACAGGCATGCTTTCGCCCGATATCATTTTTTCATCCACCGCAGACTGCCCTTCCACAACAACGCCGTCCGTGGGTATTTTCTCGCCGGGGCGCACCACAACAATCTCACCTACCATGACGCTTTCTGCGGGAATCTCGACCTCTTCGCCGTTCCTGATAACCTTTGCCATGCTGGGACGCATGTCCATTAGTTTTCTTACCGCAGCCGAGGTGCTTGTTTTCATATAATCTTCCATGAATTTCCCGAGCAGCACAAAAGCGATTATGACCGCGCTTACCTCAAAATAAACATCTTTTTCTTTTACAGGCAGAATATCCGGGAAAAACAGCACAAACACACTGAAAAAATACGCGGTCAGGGTTCCAATTGAAATCAGGAGATCCATGTTTGCCCTTCTCGCTTTCAAGGCAGTATAAGCGCCTGTATAAAAACTCCAGCCCCCTATAAACTGGACTGGTGTAGTCAGTATAAACAGCCAGTAGCCCCAGGTAAACCACGGAAGCGAAGGGATTGGCGCCCACGTGACCAGCGTAACTCCCGCAGCCAGAGTTAACATAGCTGCTACCCGCAGGGCTGCCAATAACAGTACTCCCGAGAGGGCTATTGTAACCCTCCGCTTCATACTTTTCAATTCCCTTTCCGGATTCTCGAAGGTTTTGAGGCAGCTCTCCATGCAAAAATAGTACGTTCTGCCTCCGATTTCCTTTTTTATGGCGGTCTTTTCATCCACGTACATTCCGCATACAGGGTCTTTAGGCATATTTTATATCCTTTTCAGTTTATTTAATTATTATTTCAAATTTTTTATTGTATCAAGTTCGTTATTTAATGCCCTTCGCAATCGAAATATGTTTAAGAGATACGTTATCAATACAATCCATACAATTCCGAAAGCAGTATATAGATAAATCATATCAACTATTTTATATAAATTATTTTCTAACAGTCAAAACAGGAATTCTTGAACTTCGTATCACTTTATCTGCAACGCTTCCGAGCAAAAACCGCTCAATGCCACTACTGCCCAGTGTGCCCATTACTATCAGATCGACTGACTGTTCCTCTGCAAGCCTCAATATCTCCTCAGCCGGGTGTCCTTCCACGATCCATCTCTCAGTATGGATACCTTCTTTATTTGCCAATTTCTCGATATATTTTATGGCTGTATCCCCCTGGCATCCCAGAATACTCTTCAACCTTTCAGGGGATGTATCGGTAAGAATGCAGGAATCTGGACCGCAACCATATCTTGTGTCTATCACATAAATCGCATGAAGATCTGCTCCACAAAGCTTTGCTAGCTCTATCGCATGGGCTGTCGCTTTTTTGGTGTAATCTGATCCATCCGTCGCTACTAAGATTTTTTGATACAGTTTACTCGTAATCTTCTCTCCGAAATATGTATAAAACCAATATCTTCTTTTTCATTTAAGCGGTTTTCCCTTTAAGTTTCACATTCTTCAGGTATCTTTTTTTAAGAAAATGAAATCTAAACACGCTTTTTTATTACATCTTCACTTTTAATAAACCCGATATATATCACAGCAATCCCGAGCAGTTCAAGCACATACAGCGCCCATTCCATGCCAAATCTGGATAGACCGCCTCCGGATGCCACCAGAAGGGCACCTATCGCGATGAATAAGTTATAGTTTCTTCGTGCGATGTACCAGTGGAACCGGGAATTGTAAGGAACGGGGATATTGTTCTAACATTGACTGGCATGGCACTGCCTCCTACGGTTCTTTCTTTCAGTTTTCCGGTATCCACCTGGGCATTCAGGGTCAAGATTATTAAAGCAGCTATAACTACCGCAAAGTAGAGGGTTAGATATTTTCCAGCACGCCTGTTGAAAAGATAAACAGTCCCAAGCCCCAAAATAGCAACAAGAGAGGCAATTAAAACATAGTAAGCCCGGTACATGGGCATATTCCATCCATAGATTTCTGAGATGAATTCAAATTGTGGTTAGTAAAGGGGCAAAAGATTGTATTGCAGCATCAAAATTTAGTATCATTTCTACTTTTCTTTATAAAGAAGTCTATACCAGGAATATATCATCAGTACAAGGCTCAGTACAGCAATTGGAAACACAGCATAATAAACAGGATGCAATTCAGATGGTAAAGTTCCCTCAAATTCGGTAGATTCCATTATCATATGAAGAGTCACCAGCCCTATCACAACCAGCGTAAGTTTAAAATTAGTATATAGGAATGATTTATCCAGAAATGCCCGCGCTTTCAGCGTATCAAGCTCAATTTCTTTCAGGCGTCTCCAACTCTTGAGGGAAATATATACCCCGATGGCTGCAATTATCAAGGAAAAAACCAGTGAGATATAATAAATTCCTATTACTATCATAGAATCAAAGCATTTCTCCTCGAAATAGTGATGTTGATTTTATCTATCATAATTCTTCGACAGTTTAGAGGTAAAATAAAAACCATATAGATGTTGGATTATGTTTACTAATGTCCATGCTCCAATACAATCTTATCTAATTTTGTCCGATCCTTCTTTATATTTTTATTAATTATTAAATTAATTATATATGTAAATAGTCCAGTTATTCCTAATGCTATAGCTAAGGCTTGAAAGGCTCGAATCTGCCACTCTGCAATATACATTCTATTTTTCCTCCTTATCTTTAATGACTTTGTTTAATTTCTGGCTAAGCGGTAGATGGGCAAGTGTTTTGCCGTCTCACCTATTTATGAGACAGCTTAAATGGCTTATGTGGTTTGTGCTTAAAAAAACATAAAAATTTA